>WGAB01000350.1 GCA_015489295.1 Caldifarciminota bacterium | reverse complement strand
GCTTTTTCCTGCTCCCGGCGCTTCCTCTGGTAATACGCCTGACGCTTGATCCCCAGCACCGCACAGATGGCTGCAATGCTCACCTTCCCTTCCCCTTTCTGCCGCGCCTTCTCGATGATCTGCGTCCGTTTTTTTTCGCGTACACCACCCCGTACTCCTCCTGATACACCTCCAGGGTGCTCTCTAAGACCAACTTCTCCACCGTGAGGTTGGATACCGCCTTCTCCAACTGTGCAATCCGTGCCTTCAGACGCCGGATCTCCTCCTCCGGAGACTCGGTCTTCCCAGGCTGGGGCCGGGTCCCGTACTTCCGAACCCACTTCTGGATGGTGGTGTTGCCTCCAATCCCGTACTTCCGCTGCAGGGAATGCATGGAGGCTCCGTTCTCATACTCCTGGACCACCTTTCGTTTGAAGGCCTCGGAGTACTGGATGGTTCCTTTGCGCTTCTCCACGACCTATACCTCCTTCACGATCTCCTGGGGTTCCCCCTCCAGAGTGTAAACATATACCAGGACGACACAATCTGCCCGACCTGGTCCCCTATCAGCCTTCAGGCTGGGATGCTTCCATCGTGCCCCGCACCACCGGGGACGCCACCAGCTCCTTCGCACCCCTTCCCGCCACCCTGCCCGGGGAAGACAGCGTGTACCTGAACTTCGCCTGGGCCAACCAGGGGGAGAACACGGCGCAGGACTTTTTCACCCGGGTGTACCTGGATGACGGCTGGGCCTACACAGCCTATACCAGTTCCCTGGCTCCGGGCGATTTCGACTATCGGATCAACCGGGGCCCCTACTTCGTACGGGGAGGCCGCCACACCCTCTGGGACAGTGTGGACGCCAGCGGGGTGGTCCACGAAACCAGCGAAACCAACAATGTGGCCAGTTTCCAGTATGTGTGGTCGCCGCTGGTGTTGAGTTCCACAGCCCGGGTGCGCTCTGCGCCGCCGCCCCGGTACCTGCCGGGCAATGTGTACATGAACTGTGACGGCTACAGCTACGGGGTGCCGTTCTCCCGGGGCTGGGGGGCGGTGGCTATACTGCCACACCAGAGCTCCGACGACTACGACCTGCTTCTTTACGACGATTACCAGAACTCCACCAACGGGTTTGACACCTATCAGGAGTGGTCGGGCCGCGGGGCGGGCTTCGTGGAGATGGTGCTGGTGAACCGCCGGGCCGGCGCCCCCTACACCAACTACTTCGGAGCCATCCGCTATTCAGCCGGTGCCCAGGGGAGTTTCACCGTGCAGGCCCAAAACTCCTTCGTCAAGATCACGCCCTCGGTGGAGGTGGCCGGCGATCGGGATACCCTGGCGGTGCCCTACCTGGGGTCCGGCAACATCCTGGTGCTCTATGGATTGCACATCGTTCAACCCGGCGCCTACCGGGTGTATCTCCAGCGGGTTTCCGGTACCGCAGGAGCCGGGGTTTCTGTATATCACAAGGACAGCGTCCATGTGCGGCTGAACGAGGCCCTGGGCCTGGCCGAATTGGCCCCCGGCGAAATGCAAGACTCCTTTGATCTCACCGTGGCGGACACCGGGCTGTACGCCCTGGCCATCTGGAAACGCTACGCTTCCGATCTTTCTCAGGTTGCACAGATCCGTATCTCGGTGGCCCTGCTCCCCACCAACCTCACCACCTGGACCCCTCCGGGCTGGGACGCGCCGCTGGTCCCCCGGGATGCTCCGGATGCGACCGTGGGCAACGTGCGGATTTCCGACAGCCTTCCAGGCAACGACTCCGCCACCTACCTGAACTACAACGTCCTGAACCAGGGGCCCAATCCGGCCGGTGCCCATTACGGGCGCCTGTTCCTGGACGGGGAGGTTCTTGCCCCGTACTTCATTCCCGTCCCCCTTCGGGCAGGCCATACTGCCTACGGCTACAACTGGGGGCCCTACTATGTGCGGGGAGGCCGCCATACCCTGGCCCATGAGGTGGACTATCTGGACGAGGTTCCCGAAACCAACGAGGCCGATAACTTTTACCAGCGGCAGTACGTGTGGTCTCCACTGACCCTGGCCGCGGATGCGCCGGTGGTGCGCTGGGAGCCTCCGGAAGCGGGCACCGGAGCCCAGCCCAACTCCGATGGTTACCGGTTCGCCCGTCCCTCAGGTTACGCCCAGGCAATGGCAATCCTGCCCAGGGACAGCACGGACGACTACGACCTCCGGGTCTATACCGACTACCACGGAGCCACTTCGGGGTTCAGCGTGCTGGTGGGCTGGAGCGCCACCGCCGCCGGACTCACCGATTTCGTGGTGGCCAACTATCAGACTGCGGAGGACACCGTGTATCCGGCGGTTGTCCGCTATTCCTCTGCGGCCGGAGATTCCTTTGTGGTGGAGGCCGACCACTCCGCTGGACACCTGATTTCGGTGTTCCCCACGATCACGCCGCCAGAAACCCTGGATGCCCGGGAAATCCTGGAGGTGTTTGAGGTATACCTGCGGAAGGATTCTTCGTACCTCTTCACCCTGGAAACGGGTTCCACCGGAACGGACATGCCGGGGTTGTTCCTGTTCAATGTTTCCAACACCGCCTACTACCTCGGCCGCGCCGGTGCGCTGGCCAGCGGCCTGGAGGGTACGCTGGTGATCACAGCCCCGGCGAACGGCTGGTACCCCCTGGTGGTGACCAAACATCACAGCCGCCAGCTGGACACCGAGTACCGGTTCCGCCTGCGAGCCGAGAAGGTGCCCGGCGGCGCCTGGACCGGTGTGACCTCGTCCGAGTGGAACAATCCAGACAACTGGGCCCATCGGACCCTGCCCACGGCCGGCACGGCGGCCTGGATCCCCACCTGGGCGGTGCACATGCCCGAAATCACCGACTCGGCACGGGTGTTCGCCCTCCGGGTGGACTCCCTGGCCCGGCTCCAGCTGAGCGGCGGCCATCTCCAGATTGCCGGCGACAGCCTGGCCCTCTACGGCCGGTTCACGGCCAGCGGCCCCTGTACCCTGGCGCTGGCCCACGGTGCCCGGGTGGCGGTCTTTGGCGGCGGTCACCTGGAACTGAACGGAGGCCCCTCGGTTCCGGTGGTGCTCACGGCCCTCGCGCCCGGCGCCTACTTCGGGCTGGAGGTGTGGGCCGCCGGTACCCTCTCGGCCAAGTACACCGTGTTTGAG
>WGAB01000349.1 GCA_015489295.1 Caldifarciminota bacterium | reverse complement strand
TACGCCGACGACTGGGAAAAGGCCGCGGGCGTCGCCGGCTGGGACTTCGGCCAGCCCGGGGTGCCGGCCAACTCCTACGACCACAACATCGCCTGGGCGGCCTCCCAGCCGTGGATCCAGCCCGTGTACCTTTCCGAGGTGGCCAAGTGGTGGGGGCTGGACCGGATCTACGATGCCGATCCCCTGAACGATCCGCCGGTGATTGACATCGCCTACGGCACCTACCCCGAACTTCACGAGTGGACCGGCGGCTCCTATGACAACTGGTACCACGATTTCCAAACCACCCAGGCCTTTGACTGCGGCCTGGCCCCGGACCGGAACGCCAACGGCCTCCAGGGCGATTACGAAGACCTGTGGAAAATCGCCTACGAAGCCCTGGACACTCTGGCCGGGCCCGACACCGCCCTCGCCCTGGTGGGCCGCATGGTGCTCATGGCCATGCTCTACGAAACGGCCTGGCACGACGGCCCGGGCGGCCCCCTGAGCGGCTGGGGCCGCAACCTGTGGAACCACAGCCGGTACGGTGCCCTGTGGGCGCGCCTGCAGGCCTGGCAAAACGCCTTGCCCGATACCGCGGTGGCCGGCGGCGAGGTGGGCGACTTTGACGGCGACGGCCTGGAGGAGTACCTGGTATACAACAACGCCGTGGCCCTCATCTTTGACCGGCGGGGCGGGCGCGCCCTGGCCGCCGCCGACCACAACGGCTACGCCTACGCCGCCAACCTCATGGGCAACTACGGCAACGAGGGCGACTACGACGACGGCGGCCATCCCGGGCTGTTCCACGACAGCCAGGCCGAAAACGCCTGGTTCCAGGGCAACCTGCAACTTTTGGGCGATTCCGTGGTGCTCGTGCTGCAGGAAACCTATGACGCCTCGGGCAACCCGGCCTCCAACCTCACCAAAACCCTCGTGCTGTACGCGGGCGAGGCCCCGGCCCTGCGGCTCCAGATCCAGAGCACGGGCACCAACTGGACCAAGTGCGGGGTCACCCCCGACCTCCTGGGCCAGGTGACCCACGGCTACAGCCTGCGGTTCGTGCAGGGCATCACCCCCAACGGCTGGACCTACGCGGGCTACGAAGACACCCTGAGCCAGGCCAAAGCGGTGTTCCTGTACGCCTCGGGCCAGGGCCTTACTTACCACAACCTGGGGAAACTCTCGGGCGGCGCCGAACTCGTGGAACTCGGCGGCCGCCAGGGCACCTACACCTTCTGGTTCTACCTGGGAACCGGCGACCCGGAGGTGCCGGCACCGGGTCCGGGCGACCTGGAGGGCCCGTGGTTTTGGGACACCCGGCCGCCGGAGAATGTGCTGCCCGGCGATTCCGCCCTGGTGCTCACCCATGTGGCCGATCCCTCCGGCCTGGCCTGGGTGCGGATCCGCTACGGCATCAACGGCTCCTGGACCTACCCCGACCGCCCGATGTGGGCCGACGACGGCACCCTGCACGACTGGGACGGCGACAGCACCCCCACACCCCATCTCTACGGCGGCTGGCTGCCGCCGGGCAGCACCGGGGATGTGGTGGAATTCGCCCTCCACGCCCAGGACTCGGCCGGCAACGAGAGCTGGGACAACAACTACGGCCAGAACTACCGCTACACCGTGGGCGAGGTCCGGTTCCACATGGACGGCGAACTGGACGACCTGGCCTGGCTCCTCTCCTCCCACGGCGACATGCACCTGTGGGCCTTTCTGACCCCGGATTCCACCCGCCTGTATGTGGCCACCGAAACGGCGGGCGACGGCCTGCCCACCGGGTTCCAGAACGACCACTTCATCTTCCTTTCGCTGAACCCCTATGCCGGCCTGCGGCCCGCCCCCTGGGCCAAGAGCGGCCAGGTGGCCGCGTATCAATATTTCTTGGCCGACGAGAACGACAACGACTGGGTGCGCTGGTACGATTCCACCGGCACCCCCCAGGAGGACACTGCCACTTTTCGCTGGGCGGCCTCGCCGGGCCCCGACGGCGTACTGGAGGGCGTGATCCATCTGGTGCGCGCCTTCGGGGCGGTTCCCGAAACCCTGTACCTGGCAGCGGCCAGCTACAGCACGCCGGACGGCGGCACCCTGCAGTGGCAGGTGCCGCCCGGCAATTACGACGGCAACCTGGACCCCGAGGAGTTCTATCCCCTGGCCCTTCAACTGGAGGTGGACACAGCCGACACCGCCCGGCCGTACCCCCGGCTCCTGGGGCCGTATCGGATCGGTCCCACGCGGTACCGTTTGGTGCTCCGGGGTGTCTCCGAAAACGTTCCGCTGCGGCTCCGGGTGTACGATGCGGCGGGCCGGCGGGTGTGCCGCACCACCTGGGCCGGCAACCACGGCTCCCTGGAGTTCCGGTTTGCCGAGCCCTCGGGCGTGTACTTCCTGGAGCTCCGGGGGCCGGGCCTGCGGCTCCTGCGTAAGTTTCTCCATGTCAGGGAGTAGGCTCGGCGTATAATACTTCCAAAGCAAGGAGAAGAGGCGATGGTGAAAACCGCACTGGACGAAACGCTCAAGAGGCTCACCGAGTTTGAAAGCGAGGGGCATCCCGTGCTCTCCCTCTACCTGAACCTGGCGCCGCCGGGCAGCCCGTACAACCGCGCCAAACGGCTGGGAAAGCAGGAACTGGAGTACATCAAAGCCCTGGATCTGCCCAGGGATTTTCAGGAGGAAGCCCGGGCACTGGTGGATGAAACCCTGCGGGAACTGCAGGCTCCCAATTTCATCAGCGGCGGCCGGGCGCTGGTGTTCTTCTACGCCAAAAATCCCCGGCTCTTTGAGGTCATCAAGGTTCCCCGGATCTGGCGCGACCGCCTGGTGATCGATGACCATCCGCGGATCCGCCAGCTTTTGGCCCTGCGCGATGAAATCAGCCTGACCTATGTGGTCACCTGGGAAAAGCGCCAGGCCCGGCTGTTCCGGGTGGACCTGGACCAGGCTTACGAGGTGGTCAACTTCTTTAACCCTGATCTGTGGCGGCTTTCCAAGTTCCGCACCCTGGAGGGCAAGTTCGTGCACGGAGGCCGCGTCGCAGGCCTCGCCACCCACGGCTACGGCGAGCACAACTTCAACCAGTGGGTGCGCCACGAAACCGCCCACATGCTGAAGACCATCGCCGATACCCTGTTTGACCTGTACCGCAAGGAGCACTTTGACCACCTGGTAATCGGCTCCCATGAGGGCGAAAAGATGAAACTGGAAGACTACCTGCACCCCTACCTGCGGGACCGGCTGATCGGGTCCTTCACCACCGACCTTCGCACCCTCACCGAAACCGAGGTGTACGAACGCACCCTGGAGTTCCTGCGCCAGAAGGAGGCCCGGGAGGAACACCGGGTCATGGAGCAGATCCGCGAGAAGCTGGGCAAGGGTTGGGCCGTGGTGGGGGTGCACGACACCCTGAAGGCCCTGATGTTCGGCCAGGTGCATACCCTGGTGGTGGACCCCTATTGGGATCAGGAGGGGTTCCGGTGCCCGGAAAGCGGCTTCCTTTCCGATGAGCCCCTGGAGTGCCCGGAGGGCAAGCCCCCGGTGCGGGTGCATGACCTGGTGGACGAAGCCGTGGAATGGGCCCTGGAAACCCGGAGCGAAGTGGAAGTGGTGTTTGAGAAGGACCTGCTGCCGGAAATTCAGGGGCTGGCCGCACTCCTGCGGTACCCCAGGGTGTCGGCCTGAGCCCGGAAGACCTGGAACTCTATGCCAGGCTTATGGTGGACGCTATGGTGGGCGCTATGGGTGCCCCTGCAGTACCTGGGAGGTGACACCCTAAGGGCGGATTACGGGGTGGCCTTCTCGCCTTCCGGCCGATGGCGGGCCGAACTCCGGTCCCAGGGGATTGTCCTCCGTTCCGATACCCGGGAAGCCTTCCTGCCCCTTTCGTCCATGCCCCCGGTTCTCGGGGTGGTGGTGTCCGATTCTTTCCGGATTGTGGTGGTGCGCGAGGCCGAAGGCCCTGCGGTTCTCCTTGAGGCCATGGATTCGACCGGGCAGGCCCGGTGGTCCGTGACCCTGCCGGCCGTGCTGGGCCTGCGGTTCAGCCAGGACAGCCGCTGGCTCCTGGTGGGCACCCCTACCGGCCTCCTGCGGTTCTCGAACGATGGCCGCCTGCAGGGCCGGTACCCGCTGGCCCCCGTGTACGAGGCCCGGGGACCCTGGGTGGCCCTGGCTGAGGGGTACACCCTGCGCCTGTATCGGGATACGACTTTGCGCTGGCAGGTGCCCCTGGGGATGAACCGGGTGCGGGCCCTTCGATTCAGTGACGACGGTGCCGGTTTGGTGGTGTTTACCGCGCGCCAGCTCCTGCTTCTGGATACCACCGGCCAAACCCGGGCCCGGCGGCTCCTTCCCGGCGACTACGTGGCCGGTGCCGTGGGCCCCTGGGGAGCGGTGGTCTCTGCCCGGGAGGGGGCGAAGGTGGTCCTGTATCGGTGGAACCTGGCCACCCACGAATTCCACCCACTGCTCACCCTGCGCCCGTACCGCATCGGTGTTCCGGTCCAGGTTTCAGGCCTGGGGGTGCGGGGCGACACCCTCTGGATCCTCAAGAACGCCAAGGTGCTCCGATACCTGACCCTGCAGGGAGGCTGAAGGATGCAGGATCTGGTCCTGGCCTACGACTTCATGCTCGTGGTGCTGGTGCTCCAGTGGCTGCTCCTCTTGATCTTTAGCAGGCACCTTCGGCACCGCCGCAGGATTTATCTGGTGTTCGGCCTGTTTACCCTGCGGATCCTGTACCGCTTTTTCCTCCTGCTGAACCCCCTGCCCGGAACTGTGCCCGTGGGCAAGGCCGATCTCATCGTGGACCTCATCCTTGGCATTGCCGTTGCACAGCTGTTCCTGCTCCATCACCTGGATCGCCTCAACCTGTACGCCCGGGGAATGCTGTACCGCCTGTTCCTGCACCGGTTCTCGGTGGTGCTTACGGGCGTTGTCCTGTTCCTGCTGGTCTATCTGGTTTCCCCCTTGAGTCGGGCGCCGGAGGCGCTTCAGACCTTCGTGGGCCTGGCCAGTTTTTACGAGTTTACCGTGTACCTGGCCGTCTTTGCCCTCATCCTGATGATCGCCCGACAGATCCCCTCGATCATCTGGCGGGTGATCCTCTACACGGGCACCGGAATCCTGGCCCTGGCCCCCTTGATTTACGGAATCGGCCTCCTGTGGAACATTCCACTGCTTCCGCTGCAAACGGCCCAGTCCCTGCTTTACCTGTTTGGGTACACCATCCTGGCGGTGTACCTCCAGGACCCCGGGCGTTTGATGTTGCTGGACCGCCTGCTGATGGAAACGGGGCGGCAGCGCATCCTCACCCCGGCCCTGAAAACCCTGCTGCTGCAGGAGGAAGAGGCCCGGCGGGCCCAGGAACTGGAAACCTTTGACCTGGACCGTTATCTGGAGGGGTACCGGGAGGGCGACTGGCTCCGGGTTCTGGAGCCGGTGGCCCGCTACCTGCTGCGGGATTTCCCCGAGGCCACGGCGTACGTGGGGAAGGTGCTGCCGGACCAGCGCCGGGTTACCTTCACCCACAGGATCGACCCCCAGGCTGGTGAACCGGTTCCGCTGGTGCCGCCGGAAACCCTGGACCTCCCCCAGGCTCCCGAGCCCGTGCCCCGGTTTTACCTCACCCAGGAAATCCGGGGCCAGGAGGACGGCAAATCGCCCCTCTTTGGAAAGGTCGGCGGCTTCAGCGTGCCCTTTGCCCTGGGGCCTGAACGCTATCTCCTGTGGATCCCCTGTGATCCGGAACTGAGGGGCCTGCTGCATTCCCGGCTGCAGCAGGTGCAGGGCCGGGTCCAGCAGTGGCTTTCCTTCGCCTATGACCACCTGAAAACCCAGGAGATCCAGCGGATCGAGGCCCGAATGACCGCGGTGTTCCAGGACACCCTGCGGTTCCCCCACCTCGACGCTTATCTGGAATCCCTGGGGTTCGTTCTGGAAACCGTTTTTCCCACCTTTGCCGTACTTTCGCTGGAGGGCAGCGAGGTCCGGTTCCAGCTGGGCCGGGGCGCTTCTCCCGATCTCTGGAACCAGCTGGTGGAGACCCTGGACGTGTACCAGCTCCGCCGCTGGGTTTCGGTGCCCCTGGAGTTTCACGAAATCCCGGGGCTGCCCGGACAATGGGCCTTTGCCTCCCTGAGCGACCGCCTGCTGCTGGCCGTGTACCGCGATTCCTCGGAACCCGGGGCCCCGGTGGACCGGATCCGCCAGGACTACTTCCGGGAACAGGTCCTGCCGACCCTTCAAAGGCATATCCGGGAAACCCTGCAGTACGTTCAGGAGCGAAAGATCCTGTGGCTTTCCCGGCAATTCGGCGAGATCATTACCTGGAAGGCCTCTGCAACCCTGGAGGAGGTGGCTCGCGCCATTCTGGAAACCGCCCGGCAGATTGGCGGCTACCCCGGCGCCTCCCTGTTCCTGGTGGATCAGGAAAACCCGCAACGGGTGGAACACCTGGCCACCGATCCCCCCCATCTCCTCCCGGAATCGGCGGGCCGCCTGGACCTTCGGTCGTCCCCGGCCCTGCTGAGTGTTTCCGCCACCCTGCAGCCCTCCATCGCCCCGGAGGCGGCCGACGGCGACCTGCTGGCCCAGATCTTCGGGTTCCGGGCCTGGGCCGTGTTTCCCCTCCAGCTGGAAAACACCCTTCTGGGGTTCCTGGTGCTCCACGCCCCCTATCCCCACCAGCCTCCCGGCGATTTCCAGCTCAGGATGCTGGAACAGTTCGCCCAGTTCACCGCCTACGTGATGTTCTGGGTGCTCACCCGCCACCGGCAACAGGCTCAGGAACAGAGCATCAGCAAATTCCTGGACGCCCTTACCGAACTGCTCCAGGTGACCAACGAAGACGACCTGCACCAGAAACTGGTGGACATCGTCCAGGACCTGATGGAGGCCGATGCCGCCAGCTTCATGCTGTTCCACCCCGAAACCCAGGAGTTCACCATCGTGGCGGCCCGGGGCCTCTCCCAGGAGTACGTGGAGGGCCAGCACATCCCCGTGGAACGCCTCCGGGTGCTCCTGGGCAACGGCTATGCGCCGGTGTACACCCGGAACCTCCAGGAAACCTACTATGGCAACCCGGAACTCATCCGCCAGGAGGACCTCCGCAGCGCCCTTTCCATGTTTATCCGCAAGGAAGGGGAGATCTACGGCATCCTGAACGTTTACAGCAAGGGCGAAATCCGCCGGTTTTCCGGTGCCAAACGCCAGGTGTTCTCCTACCTGGGGGTGCTGGCCTCCACCCTGCTGGAAAGCCTGCACCTCTACAATGCCGCCCTGCGCCAGAGCCGCCTCCTGGAAAACCTGAACACCTTTGGCCGGGCCATCATCCGATACCTCAATACCCCCGAGGCCTCCTGGCACGACCTGCTGGCCGTCATGGCCGACATGTTCAACAGCGAAACCCTGTACCTGATCCGGGAACGCCCGGAACAGTGGGTGGAGGTCCACGAGTACCGGCGGCGGGAGCAGGCGTATCGGCAGGAGGTGCACGATCCGGCCACCCTGGTCGAGCGGTTCCCGGACCTCCCGGATACCCAGACCCTCGTGCAGGAGGGCCTGGTCTCCACGGATCCCCAGACCTATACCCTCTACCTGAGCCAGGTGGACAATGACCACTGGATCCTTCGGGTCGAAAGGCCCTTCTTTGAGAGCCCGGACTTCTTCCTGAACCTCCTGCAGGGGGTTTCCGACCTGCTGCGCCTGGGACTCATCGGCATGACCCACTTTGAAAACGAGCGCCGGCGGTCGCAGGACATCGCCCTCATCAACCAGATGCTCCGGGCCCTCTTCGCCGCAGAGGACCTGGAAGCCACCCTCCGCGATATTCTGGAAACACTGCGGAACCGCTTGAACGCCACCTGGATCGCGCTGGTGGATCCGCGGAGGTCCGCCGAGGAGGCGTTCCGGGTGGCCATCCCGGAAGAGGAGCACGTCCAGATGACCACCGCCCTGAAACAGCACCGCGAAGCCCTGCTCCGGGCCCTTCGCCGAAAACAGGTGCTCCAGGTGCGGCACAGGGATCGCTTCCGCATTGGCGTCCCTCTGGAAGCCCACCACGGCCATCGAGGGCTCCTCTTCCTGGAACTGCCGTCCCGCCACTTCGATCCCCGGTACACCCTGTCCTTCCTGGAGACCCTGGCCTCCGAATTTGCGGCCGTGCTGGAAAACGTGGAACTCTCCCGCCAGGCCCAGGAAACCCTGAAACGGCTGGAGTCCACCCAGAGCCAGCTCGTGGAATCCTCCAAACTCGCTGCCATCGGAACCCTCGCTGCCGGTGTGGCCCACGAGATCAAAAACCCTCTGTTCATCATCCAGGGCATGATAGATCTGTGGCGCCGCCAGGTGCATCCCCGGGTCCGCCCCGAGGAGATCCAGCAGATTCAGGACGCCGTATACCGCATCAACAAGATCGTGGGCTCGCTGCTGGACTATGCCCGGAGCTCCCAGGAAACCGCCCTGGAAACGGTGTACCTCAACGAAACCATCGAATCGGCCCTGGAGATCATGCGGCGGACCTATGCCAAGGAG
>WGAB01000348.1 GCA_015489295.1 Caldifarciminota bacterium | reverse complement strand
GGTGTGGTCCGGGGGCGAAAGGTGCACCGGTTCCTTTTCCCTGGCCAGATCCAGGGCCGGCACCGGCGGGTCCCAGGACACATAGGCCACCTCGGGCAGGGCGGCGACCCGGCGGATAAAAGCCGGCGTGGCCCGCAGGAACACCGCATTGGCCAGCCACAGGTACCGGGCCTCGGCCACCTCACCCCGGGCCTCCTGCACCAGGCTCCGGAGCCGGGCCTGGCTTCGGTCTGCCAGGGCCTTCAGGGTTTGAACCACCCGGGCCCGTCGTTCCTCCGGCGAGAGCCGGGCCGTTTGGCGGTAAAGGTCCTGCGAAGGAGCCTGCTCAGCCATGCGGACGAGCACCGGAACGAAGTCGTGGGCATCGGTGCGCTGCAGCACCTGTTCCAGGGTGGGGTCCAGCGTGCCTGCCGCCAGAACCCCCATCAGGGCAAGGAGAACCAAACTCCGCCACATACACACCTCCTTGGGTGTGTTTAGCATACGGCACGCCCACCTTAAAATACTCGCATCATGAGCCGACCCAAGCCCGTGTACATAGAAGACCTGAAGCACCATGTGGGCCAGGAGGTAGAGATCCGCGGCTGGATCTACAACAAGCGTTCT
The DNA here is from genome assembly GCA_015489295.1 of Caldifarciminota bacterium. Next base: position 2,364 of record WGAB01000348.1, on the reverse strand, counting down.
TCCGGCAAGATCCACTTCCTCATCGTGCGCGACGGCAGCGGTTTCGTGCAGGGTGTCGTGCTCAAGAACCAGGTGCCCGAGGAGGTGTTTGATCTCTACGACGATCTCACGCTGGAATCCTCGGTGATCCTTCGGGGTGTGGTGCGGGAGGAGCCCAGGGCGCCCGGCGGCTACGAGTTGCAGGTGACCGATGTCCAGCTGGTGCACCAGGCCAAGGACTACCCCATCACCAAAAAGGAGCACGGCATCGGGTTCTTGCTGCCCCGGCGGCACCTCTGGCTCCGGTCGCGCAAGCAATGGGCCCTGATGCGCATCCGCTCGGAACTGGAAAAGGCCATCGCCGACTTCTTTGAAGACCGGAAGTTCGTGCGCATCGACGCTCCCATCCTCACCCCCGCGGCCGTGGAGGGCACCACCACCCTCTTTGAAACCGACTACTTCGGCGAAAAGGCCTACCTGAGCCAGTCGGGCCAGCTGTACATGGAGGCGGCAGCCATGGCCCACGGCAAGGTGTACTGCTTCGGCCCCACCTTCCGCGCCGAAAAGTCCAAAACCCGCCGGCACCTCATGGAGTTCTGGATGGTGGAACCCGAAGTGGCCTACGCCACCCTGGAAGACATCATGGATCTGGCCGAGGACTTCGTGGTGTACCTGGTGGAACGGGTGCTGGAACGCCGCCGGGAGGAACTCAAGATTCTGGAACGCGACACGAGCAAACTGGAAAAGGTGAAAAAGCCGTTTCCCCGGATCTACTACAGCGAGGCCGTGAACATCATCCAGGCGGCGGGCCTGCCCTTCAAACCCGGCGAGGACTTCGGCGGCGACGAGGAAACCGTGATCTCCGAAAGCTTTGAGAAGCCCGTGATGGTGCACCACTACCCCGCCCGCATCAAAGCCTTCTACATGAAGCGCGACCCCAAAGAGCCCGATCTCTCGCTCTCCGTGGATATGCTGGCGCCCGAGGGCTACGGCGAGATCATCGGCGGCGGCCAGCGCGAGGACGATTACGAAACCCTGGTGCAGCGCATCCGCGAATACAACCTGCCCCTGGAAAGCTACGAATGGTACCTGGACCTGCGGCGATACGGCTCCGTGCCCCACGCAGGCTTCGGCCTGGGCCTGGAACGCACCATCGCCTGGATCGCCGGGGTTCGGCATGTGCGGGAGACCATCCCCTTCCCGCGCCTCCTGGAAAAGATCTATCCGTGATGAGGGGACCCATCCATGGATCTCACCTATCGTGTGCTGCTGCACATCAGCCATCTGTATCACTGGGAGGCCCTGGAACCGGTGTACCACCTGCTGCGGCAGGATCCCCGGTTCCAGGTGGAGGTATACCTGGAGGATGAACCGCGCCGGCGCTTCTGGTTCTGGAAACAGTCGCTGAAACCGCGGGCGCTGGAACTCCTGAAGCAGGACGGCGTGACCCCCATTGACCGGCCGGGCCGCTACGACTTCGTGCTGGCCTCGGATGTGCTGCGGGCACCGGAACGCTTCGGGTCCGCCCAGCTCGGCATCGTGAACCACGGCACCGGCATCAAAACCGTGTTTTATCGGCTGCTTCGGAAACAACAGGCCCGGTACCACCTGTTCCTGGAGGGGCATTACCGGAAACAACGGCTCCAGGCCCACGGCCTGGCCCGCCGGCACGACCTGCATATCACCGGCTACCCCAAACTGGACCCTTTGTTCCAGAACCGGTACCGCCGGGAAGAGGTGCTGGGCGCGCTGGGCCTGGACCCCACGGTGCCCACCGTGCTCTACGCCCCCTCCTACAAGCCCTCGGCCCTGGACATCCTGGGGGACACGGTATTTCGGGCCACCCGGGGGTATCAACTCATCGTGAAACTCCACCCCTTCAGCTGGACCGGATGGTACGCGCCCCATCGCCACCACAAACAGGTGGAACGCTGGGTGCGGCGGTACAACCACGCCGTGCTCCTCCCCTGGGAGGCGTATCGGGTGATCCCCTATGTGGCCGCCGCCGATGTGGTGATCTCCGAGGTGTCCAGCACCCTGTTTGAATTCCTGGCCGCCGGCAAGTTCGGGGTGGTGGTGGACCTGCCAGCCGAACGGCTGAAACACTCCGACGGGGAACCCCTGCTGGATATGGAGAACGCCTGCCTCTTTGAAGGGGCCTTTCCCCATGTCCAGGGGCCCGATGACCTGCACGATGCCCTGGAGGCGGCGCTCCACCCCACCCGAAGCCAGCGGCAGGCCCTGGAAAAACACCGGCGCCACTTCTTCTACGGGCTGGACGGCAAGGCGGCCCATCGCGTGGTGGCCATCATCAAACAGCAGGTGGCCCATGCCTGACGGCCCCCGGGTGACCTTCCCCATGCTCTCCCTGCTGCATCATGGGGG
>WGAB01000347.1 GCA_015489295.1 Caldifarciminota bacterium | reverse complement strand
CAGGGGCATCCCCGCGGCCACACCATCGCCTGGACCACCGACGACCTGGACACCCTGCGCCGCCTGATCCAGGACCACGATGTGGTGATCAGCATGCTACCCCATGGGTTCCACACCCAGGTGGCCCGGTTGTGCCTGGACCTGGGAAAGCCCTTAGTGACCACCTCCTACGTGAGCCCGGAGATGAAGGCCCTGGATGCCGAGGCCCGGCAGCGAGGGGTGCTCTTGTTGAACGAGATCGGCCTGGACCCCGGCATCGACCACATGTCGGCGATGCGCACCATTGACCGTTACCGGGCCCGGGGCGCACGGATCCTGTCCTTTGAGTCCCACTGCGGCGCCCTGCCGGCGCCGGAGGCCAACGACAACCCCTGGGGCTACAAGTTTTCCTGGAGCCCGAAGGGGGTGCTGCAGGCCTCCACCCGCGCGGCCCGGTTCCTGAGGAACGGCACCGTGTACGAGGTGAAGGGGGAGGAGATTTTTGACCATGTGGAAACCCACACCCTTGAAGGGGTGGGCACCGTGGAGGTGTATCCGAACCGGGATTCGTTGCAGTACCGCGAACTCTACCGCATTCCCGAGGTGCACACCCTGTTCCGGGGCACCGTGCGCTGGCCGGGCTGGGCCGAGTCCATGGCCGCCCTGGCCCACCTCGAGTACCTGACGGAAGAGGAAACCATAGACCCCCGGGGCCTGACCTACGCCGGGTTCCTGCGGCAGAAACTGGGGATCGGCCCCCAGGAGGACCTGCGGCAGGCACTGGCCCGGCGGCTCGGTGTACCCCAGGATGCCCCCGTGATCGAGCGCTTCGCCTGGCTGGGACTCCTGGACGAAACCCCGGTGCCCGAGGATGCCCGTACGCCCCTGGATCTCCTGTTGCACCTCATGCTCCAGAAGCTCAAGTACCGCGAGGGTGAGCGGGACATGGTGATCCTCCAGGACATCGTGGTGGCCGAGTTGCCGGACGGCCACCGGGAGCGGCACGAGTCGGTGCTCTTGGACTTTGGTGTGGTGGGCAAGGAAACGGCCGTGGCCCGCACGGTTTCCCTGCCGGCCGCCATCGCCGCCCGGCTGATCCTGGAGGACCGGATTTCCCTCACGGGTGTCTGGATTCCTACCCATCCCGAGATTTACGAGCCTGTGCTCCAGGAACTGCAGAACCTGGGCACGATCATGCGGGAAAGGGTGGAAGAACTTCAGCCGGTGCGACGCTGAGCACAGAAAAACCCAAAAGAAAGGGGGGCGTTCTACGCCCCCCTTCTTTTTTGCCCAGAGGAACCGGGTTAGCCGTTGCTTTTCAGTTGCTCTTCCAGCTGATGGATCTTCTGCTCCAGCAGTTCCTGGTTTTCCCTGGAGGGGTTTTCTGCGTTCCGGTACACGTCCTGGGCCCGCTTAAAGGCAGCCAGGGCGTCCTCGTAACGCTGCTGCATCTCCCGGATCACCCCTCGGGTGAACCAGGCACCGGCCAGGTTGGCCTCCTTGCCCGGCACATCGGTCCAGGCGTGGATGGCCCGGCCCACAAGGGAATCGGCCTCCGACAGCATTCCCGCCCGGGCGAGGTTCACCGCGGTTTGGGTGGCCACGCCGCCGTAGAGCAGGCTCGTATCCCCAAAGGTCGAGGCCGCCCGGTCCAGGGCCTGGTGGATGGTGGTCATCCCGTGGGCGGTGTCGCCCAGGGTGATGTAGGTGTAGCCCAGGCCCAGGGAGATATCGAGGACCACGGTATCGGCACCGGCCTTTTGGGCCAGTTTCAGGGCCCGTTCAAAGTGAACCCGGGCCGAGTCGTACTCACCCTTCTGAAGGAACCCGTGGGCGGCCGTGTATTCGGCCCGGTAATCGGTGTTGCCGCCCTTGGAACAGGCAGTCACCGTGAGCAGGATCAGTGCCAGGCCGGCGATACTCCATCGTTTTCCCTTCATGGCATACTCCTTGGTTTCAAGCCGTTCCGGTGGAAACGCGGAACGGGACGGTGTCATCCATGCTCCAGGAGCCAGGCGACCATCCGCTCCACGGCCTCGTCCTGGTGGCCCCGAAAGGAGTGGTCTGCCTCCGGAATCACCTGAACCTCGATGGGAGACTCCGGAATCGTGTTCAGGAACTCCTGGAGCCGATCCGGAGGCCCCAGCGGATCCCGTTCGCCTTGCAGGAACAGGGTGGGTACCCGAATCCGGGCCAGGTGTTCTCCGTAGATGGGCTGCCCCTGGGGTGAAACAAAGGGGTACCCGTAAACCCCCACGGCCCGGACCTCTGTGTCGCGCTGGGCCACGAACACGGTAGAGGCATAGCCCCCCAGCGATTTGCCCACCAGGACCAGGTGGGAAAAGGGAGCCCGGGCCTGCAGGAAATTTTTCCAGAATTCCAGTTCCTCGAGCAGTTCCTGGATCTTTGGGGGGTGCCCCAGCACCCGGAAGCTGAAGGTGATGCGCAGGGTGCTCCAGCCCTCCTCCTGCAGCAGTTTGGCCGTCTTGACCAGCAGGTAGTGGTCCATGTCGTTGTTGGCCCCGTGGGAAAGGATCACGCCGGGCCACCCCGGCGTGCCCTTGAAGTAGGCGCCCTTCACCGGACGGCCGTGGGCCTTTTCCACCAGGAAGGTCTCCATCACGCTAATGATACGGGATCAGTAGGCCCCCTCCATGAGGAGGATCACCTTGAAGGTTTTGAGCAGGATCATGAAGTCCAGCCAGGGCGACCAGTTGAGCACATACCAGCTGTCCAGGAACACCCGGGTGGGGTAGTCCACATGGCTCCGGCCGGAAACCTGCCAGAGGCCGGTGATGCCGGGCTTCACCTGGGTGTAGAACTTGGCGTTTTCGCCGTAGTAGGTGTCCAGTTCCTCCTGCAGCACCGGCCGCGGTCCCACGAAGGACATCTCGCCCTTGAGGATGTTGAATAACTGGGGCAGTTCGTCCAGGGAGGTTTTGCGCAGGAACCGGCCGTAGCGGGTCACCCGGGGATCGTTTTTGAGCTTGAAGGTTTGCTCCCACTCCCGGCGGGCTTCGGGGTCGCGCTCCAGGAGCTCCTTGAGCACCTTATCGGCGTCCTTGCGCATGGTGCGGAACTTGAACACGCGGATCTTTTTGCCATTCTTGCCCACCCGTTCGTGGGAAAAGATGGGCCAGGCCCGGGTGTCGATCCAGGCCACGAACGCAAGGATCGCCATCACGGGCAGGAGCAGCGGCAACAGGAGCAGGGCAAACAGCCGGTCGGCCAGTTCCTTGATCAGCACGCTTACCGGGTCGCGCAGGCGGTTCTGGTGATGCACCATGAGGAAGTTCTTGAAGAACAGCGGGCACAGCTGGGCGTTCAGGATGGCGAACCCCCGCAGCGGGGGCACCACCAGGATGTTGCGCACCCAGCGGCTCACCTCGGCGTACAGGGCCGAGATCCGCTCCCGGGAATGGGGCGGCGTGGCGATCACCACGGTATTGACCCCCTGCTCGCGGCTCAGGCGGGCCAGGTCCTGGAGGTCCACCACCGGAATGCCGTCCACCTGCCGGGGTGGATCCTCCGGCGAAGCGTTGCGGAGCACCACGGCCACCGGCTGAAAGCACAGATGGGGCTCCTTTTTGAGGGCCCGGTGCACCTCCTGCACATCCTCCCGGGTACCGATGAGCACCACGGGTTCCCGGCAGATGCGCAGGCTATAGAGCAGACGTTGCACCAGATCGCGTTCCACGGGGAACACGAGAAGCGCCATGGCGAGCCAGCCCACGACGCAGAAGGCGGCCTGTTGCCACGGTGCCCCGGCATACAGCAGGAACAAAAAGATGACCCCATAGGCGGCCACCAGGGCCCGGTACAGCCGCCGCATCTCCTCCCACAGGCCGTAGCGGTTGGTGTACAGGCCGTGGAGCATAAAAAAGAGCACGATCACCACGGGAAACAGGAGCCACTGGGTGGTGCGGGGGGTGATCGGGTGCAGCCCGGCCAGGCCCGGAATATGGTGCAGCACCCAGAAGGCCAGCCCGGCCAGGGAGAAGCTCACGAAGAAGGCCAGGACATCGGCGATCAGCAGCACCAGTACCTGCAGCACATGGCGGAATACGATCATGGGCGTTCTCCCCGTTGCCAGGCCCGGTGTTCCTGGATCCAGGCTTCTACGGTTTTCCGGTAGGTTTGGAGGAACACTTCGTGGGAAAAGCGTTCGGCGTTCCGGCGGATCGCGGCGGGGTCAAAGGTCTCTTCCCTCTGGAGGAACCGTTGCACGGCCTCCCGGACGGCCGCCGGGGTTTGCTCCTCAAAGAAGAGGCCGGTTTGGCCGTCCACGACGGTTTCCCGGGCGCCGCCCCGGCCGTAGGCGATCACCGGGGTGCCGCAGGCCTGGGCCTCCACCGGCACGATGCCGAAGTCTTCCAGGGCCGGGAACACGAGGGCCCGGGCCCGGCACAGCACCTCCCGCAGGGCCGCAAGATCCAGGCGGCCGGTGAACTCAATGTTGCGGGCGCCCCGGGCCAGTTTGTGGAGCCGGGCGCGTTCCGGCCCGTCGCCCACCACCACGAGCCGCAGATCGGGCATCTCGCGGAAGGCGGCCACCACCAGATCCATCCGTTTGTAGGGCACGAACCGTGAAACGGCCACGAAGTACCGGTCCTTTTGGGGGGTGAGGGGAAACCGGTCGGTGCGCACCGGCGGGTAGATCACCGTGGCCTTGCGGCCGTAGGTTTTCCAGATCCGGCGCGCCACGTAGCGGGAATTGGCGATGAAGTGGTCCACCCGGTACACGGTGCTCAGGTCCCACTGGCGGATTTTGTGAAGCGACCGAGCCGCCAGGAAGCGCTTTACCGGCGAAAGGGTTTCCAGGTAATCGTGGTACAGGTCCCAGGCGTAGCGGATGGGGGTGTGGCAATAGCAGATGTGGAGCTGGTCGGCGTTGCGGAGCAGGCCCTTGATGAAGGAGTGGGAGCTGGACAGGATCACCTCGTAGGGGCGGAGATCCAGGGATTCCACGGCCCGGGGAAACAGGGGAAACAGGTACCGGTAATAGCGGTGGATCCCCGGCCAGTGCTGGAGCCAGGAGGCGTGCAGGGTGCGGTGTTCAAAGGGGGTGCCCTTCAGGGCCGGGGGGTGGTAAAACAGGGTGTACAGCGGGGCCTGGGGGAAGAGTTCGCCGATGGCGGCCACCACCTCTTCGGAACCCGTGAGATCCACCAGCCACTCGTGCACCAGCGCAACGTTCATTCACCCACCCTTTCGTGCTTATTCCTGGGATCGGTGGGACGTGGAGGTTGTTTGTTCCTGTTGCCGGAACCACTCTACGGTTTTCCTCAGCCCCTCCTGGAGTGAGTGCTGGGGCTTCCAGCCCCACTCGCGCCAGGCCTTGGAGGCGTCCAGGTACACGCGGAACACCTCGCCGGGCCGGGGTGGATCGTAGCGGGCCTCCAGGGGATAGCCGGTAAAGCGTTTGAGGTGGTAAAAGATCTCTTTTACCGTGGTTCCCTGGCCGGTGCCCAGGTTGAAGATGGGGGCCGTGGGGTGCCCGTTTTGCACCGGGGCCTCTAAGGCCAGCACATTGGCCTCCACGATGTCGTCCACGAACACGAAGTCGCGTTCCTGGTTGCCGTTGCCGTAGATGATCACGGGCTGCCGGCGCAGCATGCGCTGGGTAAAGATGGCCACCACCCCGGCCTCGCCGTTGGGGTCCTGGCGCGGGCCGTAGACATTGCCGTAGCGGAGCACCACATAGCGAAAGCCGTGGGTCATGTAGAAGCTGTACAGGTAGTGCTCCACGGCGAGTTTGGCCACGCCGTAGGGAGACAGGGGATGGGCGGGATCGCCCTCCCGGCACGGAAGCCGCACGGGTTCGCCGTACAGGGCGCCTCCGGTGGACACATAGATGAACCGGCGCACGCCGAACTCCAGGCTCCACTGGATCACCCGCAGGGCGCCCAGCACATTGACCCGGGCGTCCTCCTCCGGGTTCTGGGTGGACTTCACCACGCTGATCTGGGCGGCATGGTGGTTCACGATTTCCGGGCGGAACTCCCGGAACACCTCCCGGAGCCGGGGATCCAGGATATCCATCTGATAAAACCGGGCCCCTTCGGGCACGAAGTGGAACGAGCCGGTGGACAGGTCGTCCACCACGGCCACCTCGTGGCCCAGTTTCAGGTACCGTTCGGCCACCTGGGAGCCGATGAAGCCCGCGCCTCCGGTAACCAGGATTCTCATCGGGTTTCCTCCAGCCTTTGGGGTGCAGCAAAAACCCTGCCCGAGGGATTGGATACCCCCGGCAGGGTTGTGTGTCGGATTACGGGTTGTTGGTGGTGCTCAGAGGTCATCCACCGTTAACGGGCGCCGATCTCGTCCTCCTGTTTCGCTGAAGGCGGAGCCCCTCGATCCGAAATTTCCAAACCCGCCATGCCGCCTCCCAGATGATCCGCTTGGACATCTTGGAGGCACCCTTCCGGCGTTCCCAGAAAACGATCGGAATCTCCACAATTTTAAAGCCCAGGTACCATGCGCGAACGGTCAATTCTATTTGAAAAGCATAGCCGTCGGATTCCAGGTTGTCAAGTCCAACGGCCTCCAGCACTTCCCGGCGGATGGCCTTGAAGCCGCCGGTCAGGTCGCGCAGGGGCACCCCGGTTACCAGGGCTGCGTAGCGGTTGGCCGTGTACGAGAGCATGAGCCGGCGCAGGGGCCAGTTGACCACGCTTATGCCGTTGAGATACCGGGACCCCAGCACCACATCGGCCTCCTTCAGGGCCTCCAGGAACCGGGGAATGTCGGCCGGATCGTGGGAAAAGTCGGCGTCCATTTCCATGACGGCATCGTAGCCGTGGGCCAGGGCGTACTTGAATCCCGCCACATAGGCGGTGCCCAGCCCCTGCTTGCCCGGCCGTTCCAAAAGATGTACCCGGGGCTCGGTTTGCTGAACCTCGCGCACGATGTCGGCGGTGCCGTCGGGCGAGTGATCGTCCACCACCAGCACCTCCACCTCCGGCGCCTTTTCCAGCACGGCCTTCAAAAGGTCGCGGATGTTCTCGGCCTCGTTGTAGGTCGGCACCACCACCAGGGTTTTCACGGACGCACCTCCCGGGCCTCGGGATACTGCCGGGCGAAGTATCGTTCGGCGTGATGGTAAATCCGGGCCAGCAGCGTGTCCAGCCCCTCGCCGGTCAAGGCCGATACGAACACGCTGTCCGGGTACCGCTCGCGGAGCCGTTCCAGCAGGTTGGTTTCCAGCAGAAGGTCCAGCTTGTTGAACACCACGATTCGGGGTTTCCGGGCCACGCCGATCTCCTCCAGCACCTGTTCCACCACGGCCATGCGTTCCTCCAGCCGGGGATGGGACACGTCCACCACGTGGGCCAGGAGATCGGCCTCCTGCACCACGCCCAGGGTGGCCCGGAAGGAGGCCACCAGGTGGTGGGGCAGGTTCTCGATGAACCCCACGGTGTCCGAGAGCACGATGCGGATCCGCCGGTCCGGGTGGTACAGCACCCGGGTGACCGCGTCCAGGGTGGCGAACAGCTGGTCTTCCACCAGCACGCCGGCGCGGGTCAGCTGGTTCATGAGGGTGGACTTGCCGGTGTTGGTATAGCCCACCAGCGACACCTTGAAGATATGCTGGCGGCGTTTCCGCTGCAGGGCCCGGGTGCGTTCAATGTCCCGGAGTTTCCGGCGGAGGAAGGCGATGCGGTCTTCAATCCGCCGGCGGTCGATTTCCAGTTTCTTTTCGCCGGGGCCCCGGGTGCCGATGCCGCCGCCGAGCCTGGAAAGCTCGGTGCCCCGGCCCACGAGTTTGCTGAGCCGGTACTCCAGCTGGGCGAGTTCCACCTGGATCTTGGCCTCGGCGGTGCGGGCGTGCTGGGCGAAGATGTCCAGGATCAGTTCGGTGCGGTCGATCACCTTGACGCCGATGGCGGCCTCCAGGTTGCGGTGCTGGCTGGGGCTCAGTTCCCGGTTCACGATCACGAGGTCCAGGCCGAAGGTTTCCACGATGCGGCGGATCTCCTGCACCTTGCCCCGGCCCAGCAGGTACGACGGATCAGGCTTCTCGCGGATCTGCAGGATCTTTTCAAACACCTCGGCCCCGGCGGTGCGGGCCAGTTGTTCCAGTTCCTCCAGGCTGTCCATCTCCCGCCAGCGGTCCTGGGAGGAGGTGGCGAAGCCCACGAGCAGAGCGCGTTCCTTTTTTTCCTGTTGCTGAATGGCCTCGGGTACCCTCATCCTGCGTGGATCCAGGGCTCCGTGCGCTCTTCGCGCGGAATCCTGGAGGGTTTCTCCCTGCGGGGGAAGGGAAACACCTGGCGCACCAGTTGCTCCAGGGTTTCCACGAAGGTGATTTCCAGGTCTTCGGTGATCTCGCGTTCCATCTCCTGGACATCCGGGCGGTTGGCGGCCGGCAGGAACACCCGCTTGATGCCGTAGCGCTTGGCGGCCAGTAGCTTCTCCTTAAGGCCGCCCACCGGCAGAATGTCGCCCGATAGGGTGATTTCGCCGGTCATGGCCAGTTCTCCGGACACCGGGATGCCGGTAAGGGCCGACACCATGGCCACCAGGATGGTGACCCCGGCGGAGGGTCCGTCCTTGGGGATGGCGCCCTCGGGCACGTGCACATGCAGGTCGTAGCGGGTGTAGAAGTCCTCGGGCAATCCGAGTTCCTTGTAGTGTGCCCGCACGAAGGTCAGGGCGGCCCGGGCCGATTCCTTCATGACCTCGCCCAGCTGGCCGGTGAGCTCCAGGTTGCCCTTGCCCTGCACGGCCTGGGCTTCCACCCGCAGGAGCTCTCCGCCGTACTCGGTCCAGGCCAGGCCGTACACCGCGCCCACGGGCAACTCGGGCTTGGCCTCCAGCACCCGTTTCTTGGGCAGCCCCAGGTACTCCCGCACCTTCTTCGGGGTGATCCGGGCGCGCTTCTTGCCGGTTTCCTGGAACTCCCGGGCCACCTTCCGCAGGATCCGCGCGATGTTCCGTTCCAGGTCGCGCACGCCGGACTCCTGGGTGTACTCCCGGATGATCTTGAGGATGGCGGCATCGGTGAACTGTACGCTCCCTTTGGGCAGCCCGGTTTCCTCCAGTTTCTTGGGGATCAGGTGCTCACGGGCGATGTGGAGTTTCTCAAAGTCCAGGTAGCCCCGCACCGGGATAATCTCCATCCGATCGCGCAGCGGCCCGGGAATGCCGTAGATGGAGTTGGCCGTGGCGATAAAGAGCACCTCGGAAAGGTCAAACTCCACCTCCAGATAGTGATCTACGAAGTGGCGGTTGACCTCGGGGTCCAGCACCTCCATGAGGGCCGCCTGGGGGTCGCCGCGGAAGTCGCGGCCCAGTTTGTCGATTTCGTCCAGCAGGAACACGGGGTTCTTGGTGCCGGCCCGGCGGATCTGCTGGATGATGCGGCCGGGCATGGCACCCACATAGGTGCGGCGGTGCCCCCGGATCTCGGCCTCGTCGTGCACGCCGCCCAGGGACATGCGCACGAACCGTCGGCCCAGGGCCCGGGCGATGGACTTCGCGAGCGAGGTCTTGCCCACGCCCGGCGGCCCCACGAAGCAGATCACCTCGCCCCGGAGCCGGCCCTTGAGCTTGAGCACGGAAAGGTACTCCAGAATGCGGTCCTTTTGTTCCTGCAGGCCGTAGTGGTCTTCGTCCAGGATTCGGCGGGCATGGGCGATGTCCAGGTTGTCCCGGGTGCGGCGCGACCAGGGCAGGGACACGAGCCAGTCAATGTAGTTCCGGAGCACCGTAGCCTCCGGAGAGATCGGCGGGGTCTTGCGCAGTTTGTCCAGTTCCTTGAGGGCCTTCTTTTCCACCTCGGGCGGCATGCCGGCGGCCCGGATCTCTTTTTCCAGCTGGGAAAACTCGTCCTCCTCTTCGCCCAGTTCCCGCTGGATCTCCCGCATCTCCTGTTGCAGGAAGTACTGGCGCTGGCTCTTGGTGATCTCCGCCCGCACCCGCTCCTGGATCTCCTGTTTGAGCTTCAGGAACTCGATCTCCTGGATGAGTTTGCGGATCACGGCGTCCAGCTGGCTCAGGATAGATTCCATTTCCAGAATGCGCTGGCGTTCGGGCGTTTCAAAGGGCAGGTGCAGCACCAGGTGGCTCACCAGGTACTGGGGATCGTCCACGAGATTCAGCAGGTTCATGGCCAGTTCCTCGGGCAGGCGGTGGGAGTTCGGCAGTCGCAGGTACTCGCGCAGGTACTCGCGGATCATCCGCACGAGGGCTGAAACGCGGGGGTGTTCCAGGTCGGTGACCGGGTAGGGTTCCACCTGGGCCAGGTACATGCCGTCGCGGAAGGTGAGCCCCCGCAGGCGCACGCGTTCTTTGGCCTGCACAAAGGCATGGAGGCTGCCGTCGGCGTCCCGCATATTCTGCAGGAACTGGCCCAGCACCCCCACCTCGTACAGGTCTTCGCGTTCCGGCCGTTCCTTTTCCGCGTCCCGCTGGGCGATGAAGACCACGGGCTCGTTCATGGACAGGGCGTGCCGGGCCGCCTGCAGGGAGAAGGGCCGGGCGATGAGCACCGGCACGGTGGCCTCCGGCAGCAGCACCAGTTCCCGCAGCGGAATCAGGGGATACTCACGGATTTTCTGTTCCATCGTCACGGTTCTCACGCCCGCTTGCGGCGGGCACCCCGCACCAGGCGCGGGGCCGACTTTTTGAGGATGGCATCGCGATCCACCACCACTTCCACCACATCCCGCTCCGAAGGGATCCGGAACATGGTATCCAGGAGCACCTCCTCCAGGATGGCGCGGAGCCCGCGGGCGCCGGTGCCCCGGGCCAGGGCGATCTCGGCGATGGCCTCCCGGGCCTCGGGGGTCACGGTCAGGGTGATGCCCTCCATCTGGAAGAAGGCCTCAAACTGCCGGAGCACCGAGTGCTTCGGCTCGGAAAGGATCCGCACCAGGTGTTCCCGGCTCAAGGGGTGCAGCGTGGCGATCACCGGCAACCGGCCGATGAACTCGGGAATGAATCCGTACTTGATCAAGTCTTCGGGCTGCACCTGGTGGATCCACTGGTCGTCGGAGGCAGAGGACCGGGCGGTGCCGTCGGGGTCAAAGCCCATGCGGTTCCGGCCCAGCCGGGCCCGTACGATTTCCTCCAGGCCCGAGAAGGTGCCCCCGAGGATGAACAGGATGTTGGTGGTGTCCACCTGGATAAAGGGCTGTTCCGGGTGTTTCCGGCCGCCCTGGGGCGGCACGTTGGCCACGGTGCCCTCCAGGATCTTCAGCAGGGCCTGCTGCACCCCCTCGCCCGACACATCGCGGGTGATGGACGGCGAGTCGGACCGGCGGGCGAGCTTGTCCACCTCGTCCAGGTAAACGATGCCCACCTGTGCGCGTTCCACCTGGTAATCGGCCACCTGCAGGAGCCGCACCAGGATGTTCTCCACATCTTCGCCCACATATCCCGCCTCGGTGAGGGGGGTGGCGTCGTAGATGGCGAAGGGCACCTTCAGGAGTTCGGCCAGTGTGCGGGCCAGCAGGGTTTTGCCGGTGCCCGTGGGGCCGATCATCAGGATGTTGGCCTTTTCAAAGTACACATCGTGCTTGTGGTACAGCACCCGTTTGTAGTGGTTGTACACAGCCACGGAGAGCACCTTTTTGGCGTGCTCCTGGCCCACCACATGTTCGTCCAGGTAGGCCTTGATGGCCTCGGGCGTCGGCGGCTTCAGCAGCCCGATCTCGGGATCCACCTGGGGCTCCTCGTGCAGGATCTCCCAGGCCACCTTCACGCAATCGGCGCAGATGTAGCCCTCGGCCCCGGAGATCAGCCGCTTGACCTCGCTGGCGGGGCGTTTGCAGAAGGAGCACCGGGGTTCGTCGGGCTTGTGGCCGGGTCGTTTCCGCTCGCTCATGCGGTTTTCATCTCCTTGCGGTACCGGATCACATCGTCGATCAGCCCGTACTCGCGGGCCTCCTCGGCCGACATGAAGAAGTTCCGGTCCGTGTCCTTTTCAATCTTTTCCACGGGCTGGCCGGTATGCTTGGACAGGATCTCGTTCAGGATCCTGCGGAGCCGCATGATCTCCCGGGCGTGGATCTCAATGTCCACGGCCTGGCCCTGCACGCCTCCCCAGGGCTGGTGGATCATGATGCGGGAATGGGGCAGGGCGAACCGTTTGCCCGGGGTGCCTGCGGCCAGGATCACGGCCGCCATGGAGGCCGCCAGGCCCACGCAGATGGTGGAAACCTGGGGCCGGATGTACTGGATCGTATCGTACACCGCCAGGCCGGCGGTGATCACGCCGCCCGGCGAGTTGATGTAAATGTAAATGTCCTTGTCCGGATCCTCGGATTCCAGGAACAGCAGCTGGGCGATCACCAGGTTCGCCACATGGTCGTCAATGGGGGTTCCGATGAAGAGGATCCGTTCCTTCAGGAGCCGGGAATAGATGTCGTACACCCGTTCGCCCCGGCCCGTTTGCTCAATCACATAGGGCACATACTGGCCCACCGTTTCCAGGTTCTTCTCGCTCACTCCACAATCACCTCCAGTTTCACCTGCGATTTCAGCAGGTCCAGCGCCTTGCGGCGCCGGATCACCGACTTAATATGCTCAATGCCCCCGCTTTTTTCCAGTCGTTTGCGGTAGGTTTTGGGGTTCACCCGGTACTCCCGGGCGCGTTTTTCCACCTCGGCATGGATCTCCTCGTCGGTGGGTTCCAGGTTGAACTCCTCGGCCACCCGGTCCAGCAGGATCTCGCGCCGCAGCGTGCGTTCGGCCAGGCTCCGCAGCAGGGCCTCGGGATCGTCCACCTGCTGGAGCACCTCGTCCCGGATCTGCTTGCGGTAGAGTTCCATGTACTCCTTTACCAGGCTCTCGGGCAGTTCAAACTTAATGCGCTCGTAGAGTTGCTGCACGATCTCGTCTTCCAGTTGCCGTTCCGATTCCTCCTGGGCGGCCTTTTCCAGGTCCTGGCGGATCTGTTTTTCCAGGTCCTCCAGCGATTCAAAGCCCAGGTTCACGGCGAACTCGTCGTCCACCGGGGGCAGTTCCACCTTTCGGATCTCGCGGATCCGGTACACCAGGTGGCGCGGGGTTTCGTTGCCCTCGGCGTCCACCAGGGTGATGTCCACCTCCACGGTGTCGCCCACCTTTTTGCCCAGGAAGGCGTTGATGATGCGCTCGTCGGTTTCCCCGGGCACCATGGGCAGGTAGGAGTTCTTGGCCTTTTGCACCACCTTGCCCTGTTCGTCGCGCTCCTCGTAGTCCACGAACACGTAGTCGCCGGCTTCCACGGTGGCGTCCTCGGGCTTTTTCACCAGTTCGGCCAGGCGCGACCGGAGCCGCTGGATCTCGGTTTCCACATCCGCCGAGGTGATCCGCCGGATCACCTTCTTCACCTCCAGGGTGGAGGCTGGGGGAATCTCAAAGTTCGGGATCACCTCAAAGGTGATCCGCACCCGGTATCCGGTATCCGTTTCCTTGACCTCCTCCACCCGGACCGTGCCCACCACCTGGAGTTTGCGGGCCTCGGCCTCCTGGCGGAGTTTCTCGCCCACCGCCTGTTCCAGGGCCTCCTGGTCAATGGAGGCCCCGTAGAGTTTCTCAATCAGGGGGATGGGCGCCTTGCCGGGCCGGAACCCCTTTAAGTGTACCTGTTGCTGCACCTTCCGCAAGACCCGATTCCGGACCTTCTGGAGCTCCTCCTGGGTGATCTCCAGTTCCAGTTCGCGCTTGGCAGAAGGCGACATATCCCCAATGATCTTGGCCATCTGGGTCACCGTCCTTGCTTAAGAGTGTGCGATTTCGGGCTTAGAGGGCTGCTAATTTTACAGTTTCCGGAGCTCCTCCGTGAGTTTGGGAACGGCCTTGAAAAGGTCCTCCACGAGGCCCGCATCGGCCACCTTGAAGATCGGGGCCTCGGGGTCCTTGTTGATGGCCACGATGAACTTGGAGTTCCGCATGCCGGCGAGGTGCTGCAGGGCGCCGGAAATGCCGATGGCGATGTACAGCCGGGGGGTGACCACCTTGCCGGTTTGGCCCACCTGGTGGCTGTGGTCAATCCAGCCGGCGTCCACGGCGGCCCGCGACGCGCCGATGGCCACGGTTTCGCCGGTGATCCGGGCGATTTCCCGGGCCAGTTCCCGCAGCAAGTCAAAGGCCTCGGGCCCGCCCAGGCCCCGGCCGCCGGACACGATGATGTCGGCCTCGGCCACATCCGGCTCGCCCTTTTCCTT
>WGAB01000346.1 GCA_015489295.1 Caldifarciminota bacterium | reverse complement strand
CCTGGCCGTGGCCATGGCCGTGAAGTTCCTGCTGGAAAAACGGGTGGAAAAGATCGTGCTGACCCGGCCGGCCGTGGAGGCCGGCGAGTCGCTGGGCTTTTTGCCCGGCGATTTCCAGGAGAAGATCAACCCCTATTTGACACCCCTGTATGACGCGCTCTATTCCATGCTGCCCGCCGACCGGGTGCGCCGACTCATGGAAACCCGGGTGATTGAGGTGGCGCCCCTGGCCTATATGCGGGGCCGCACCCTGCAGGACGCCTTCCTGATCCTGGACGAAGCCCAGAACACCCGGGCCGTGCAGATGAAGATGTTCCTCACCCGTATCGGGCCCCGCACCAAGGTGGTGATCACCGGGGACATCACCCAGATTGATCTGCCCCGGGAATCCAACTCGGGCCTGGTGGAGATCCAAAGGATCCTGCACGATATCCCGGGCATCGTCTTTGTGCACTTCGGGCCCGAGGATGTGGTGCGCCACGAACTGGTGCGTAAAATCGTGGAGGCCTACGAGCGGCGGGAGCGGGCAAAGCGTGACGCCTCCACCGGAGGAGAACCCACGGAATGAGTACCGCGTTAACCCCCGTGTCCCTGGTGATAGAGGTAGGCCTTCTCCTCGCATTGGTGCTGTACTTCTGGCTTACCCGGGAGCAGCGTCCGCTCTCCCGCCCCCGGCTGGCTGCCCTGCTGGTGGCCCTGGCCGTGCCCCTGGCCGCAGGCCTGGCGTTGACACCCCATTATCCCATGTTCACGCTGCTCCCCTTCCTGGCTGTGATGGTCCATATGACCCTGGACCTGGAAACGGCGCTGTTCCTGTCTCTGCTGGTTTCGGGAGCCCTGGCGGCCCTGCTTCAGGGGGTGCTGAACCCGTTTTACCTGCTGATCTACAACACCTTCGTGGGGTGGACCGCAGCCTTCACGGCCACCTACTTCCACGACCGCTATTCCATCTATCGCATCGTGGTGATCGTGGCAGCCGTGGCCGGATTCCTGGCCTTCGCCCTCTGGCTGGAGCAGGCCAATCCCGTGAAACTCGCCACCTGGACCGTGTTCTCGGCCCTGCTCTCGGGCCTGCTGGTGCTCGGAGTGCTGCCCCTTTACGAGCGGTTTTTCCAGGTGTCCACAGACTTTTTGCTCCTGGAACTCTCCAACACCAACGCACCGCTCTTGCGGGAACTGGCCCAGCGGGCGCCCGGGACCTTCACCCACAGCCTGAATGTGGCGCATCTGGCCGAGGCGGCGGCCCGGGCCCTGGGCATCAACCCCCTGCTCGCCCGGGTGGCTGCACTGTACCATGACATCGGCAAGCTCAAAAACCCGCACCTTTTCATCGAAAACCAGATGGGTTCGGAAAACCCCCACGACGCCCTGCCCCCTGAGGAAAGTGTGCGGATCCTGGTGGAGCATGTCACCGAAGGACTGAAGATGGCCCAGCAGTACGGCCTGCCCCGGGAGATCGTGGGGGTGATCCAGACCCACCACGGCACCTCCCTGATCCGCCCCTTCTTTGCCAAAGCCCTGGAGTCCCAGGGGGAGGTGAAGGAGGACGCGTACCGGTATCCCGGCCCCCGTCCCCGCAACAAACTGGAGGCCCTCATCATGCTGGCCGATTCCGTGGAAGCCGCCATTCGTAGCCTGAAAAACCCCACCCTGTACGAGATCCGCACCCTGACCCACCAGGTGCTGGAGGGCAAGTGGAACGAGGGCCAGCTGGACGACACCGATCTCACCCGAAAGGACCTGGGGCTGATTGAAGAGGCGTTTCTGCAGGCGCTGAAGGGGATCTTCCATCCGCGCATTGAATACCCCGAGGTGGGCCAGGCATGATCCGGGTAGTGTGTCCTCCACACCTCGTGCCCAGGGGATTGTGTTCCTGGATCCGGCAAAAGCTGGAGGTCCTTCGGAGACGCTACGGCCTGCGGAAGGCCACCGTCATCCTGGTGGACGACGCCTACATTGCCCGCCTGAACCGGGAGTTCCTGGGCCGGAATCGGCCCACCAATGTGCTGGCCTTTGACCTGGGTGAGGACGCAGAGGTGTATGTGTCCGTGGATACCACGCGCCGGGAGTTCGGCGAAGAGGCCTGGCCGGAGGGCCTGGTGTTCTATGCTCTCCACGGCCTTCTGCACCTTTCGGGCTACGACCACAAGGTAAAGAGCCGGGCCGCCGAAATGGAACGCATCCAGCAAGAGGTCCTGAACGAATTGCTGCCATGATCGGGGTGTATCTCGCGCTCCTCTCGTTGCTCCTGTTCCTGTCCTTCGTGTTTTCCGGTTCGGAGGTGGCCTACTT
>WGAB01000345.1 GCA_015489295.1 Caldifarciminota bacterium | reverse complement strand
GAACAGGGCCTGATCTCCCAGATGGAATACCTGCAGGCCCAGAACACCTACGCCCAGGCCCGGTACGCAGCCCTGCAAACCCTCGCCCAGTTCCACCTCAAGAAGCTGCTCCTGGAACAGGCCGCCCGGGTGGGCAGCGGCACCCAGGGATTCCAGCAACCGCAAGGAGGAGAAACCCATGAGAGCCCGTCGTTTTCGGCTCCTTCTATGGACACTGGGCAGCGCAATGCTGCTCAGCAGCCCGGTGGCCTGCCGTAAGCCCGGCACTCCCCAAAAGGCCGAACGCCCTGCGACCTTTGCCGTGCCGGTGGTGCATCCTCAGGTGGAGCCCCTGGTGAAATGGCTCGCCTTCACCACCCGACTTCGGGCCCCGGTGGCGCCCGTGCTGCCCACCGTGGCCGCCCGGTTCCAGCGGTTCACCGTGGCCGAGGGCGCGTGGGTGAAAAAGGACCAGCTGGTGGCCCTCCTGGACCGCAGTATGCCCGGCCTGAAGTTCCAGGAGGTCAAGGTGCTCGCCCCGGCCACCGGCCGGATCCATCTTCACGACCTGGACCCGGGTACCCCCGTGGCGCCCACCACACCTATCGCCGAAATTTACGAGCCAGGCCCCCTGCGGTTCACCCTGCTCCTGCCCGAGGCGTACCACGATGTGCTGAAGCCCGGCGATCGGGTTCGGGTGGTAGCGGGAGCCGACACCCTGCCCGCCCGCATCGTGCGGCGGGCCCCGGGCATTGACCCCCGGCTGGGCGCCCGGGAGATGATAGGCCAATTGCTGGCCTCCTCGGACCGGGTGGTGCCCGGGCAAACGGCCCGGGTGCTGGTGCCCGTCGCCCGCCGGGAACACGCGCTGGTGCTGCCCGCCGAGGCCGTCCAGGGCGAGGTAAACCCCTTTGTGTATGTGGTGCGCGGTGGCAAGGCCCATAAGGTGCCCGTGAAGCTCGGCCTGGTCACCCTCAAGGCCGTGGAGATCCTGGAGGGCCTCACGGTCCATGACACCGTGATCGCCCTGCCTGTTGCCAGCCTGAAGGAAGGCAGCCCGGTAAAGGTGGTGTGGTAGCCATGCAGCGCATCGCTGTACAACGCCCCGTGCTGACCCTGGTGGTGTTCCTGGTGATCCTCGTGCTCGGGGTGCTGTCGCTCTTGAACCTGCCCATTGACCTGATGCCCAATGTGTCGCTGCCCACGGCTTCGGTGGTCACCCTTTACCCCGGCGCCTCGGCCGAGGATGTGGAGAAAAAGGTGACCGATGTGCTGGAAGAGGCCATTTCCACCGTGCCAAACGTCAAGGAAATCACCTCCACCTCCTTTGAGAATGTGTCGTCCATCGTGGTCTCCTTCGCCTGGGGCACCGACCTGGACGCGGCAGTCAACGACCTTCGGGACCGGCTGGATTTCGCCCGGCGCCAGCTGCCCGAGGACGCCGAGGACCCCTACATCTTCAAGTTTGACCTCTCGCAGTGGCCTGTTTTGATCGTGGCCGCCACCTCCGAGGATCCCACCCTGGATATCCGCAAGATCGTGGAAGACCAGGTGGTGGAGGAACTGCGGCACGGCCGCGGCGTGGGCGCGGTGCAGATCTGGGGCGGCGGCAAAAAACGCACGATCCACATCTGGGTGGACAAGGCCAAGCTGGAGGCCCTGCACCTGCCCCTGGAAGTGCTCACCGCCGTGCTGGCCCAGGAGAATGTCAACATCCCCGTGGGCAACCTGGCCGTGGGCAAAACCAGTTACCTGATCCGGGTGCCCCAGGAGTTTCACGACGCCCGGGAACTGGAAAACCTGCCCCTTCTGGAAATCGAGGGGCGGCTGATCCGGCTCAAGGATGTGGCCCGCGTGGAGGACGGCTACGCCGAGCCCATCAACTACGTGCGGGTAAACGGCCAGCCCGGCGTGTTCTTCGCCATCCAGAAGACCTCCGGGGCCAACACCGTGGAGGTGGCCCGGGAGGCCCGGGCCCGCCTGAAGGCCGTGGAACAGCGGATTCCCGGCCTCAAACTGCAGGTGGTCATCGATGGCTCACTCTTTATCCGCCACAGCATCCACAACCTGACCACCACCATCCTGTGGGCCCTGGTGCTCGTGGTGCTGGTCACCCTGGTGTTCCTGCGGAACCTGCGGGGCAGCCTGATCATCGCCTCGGTGATCCCCTTCTCCCTGATCACGGCCTTCATCTTCCTGTACCTGATCCACGCCAGCATCAACATCATCTCGCTCTCGTCGCTGGCCATCGCCATCGGCATGGTGGTGGACAACGCCGTGGTGGTGTTGGAAAACATCTATTACCACCGGGAACGGGGCGAAACCCGGCGCGAGGCCGCCATCTTTGGTACCGGCGAGGTGGCGGGCGCCATCACGGCCTCCACGCTGACCACCGTGGCCATCCTGGTGCCCATCGTGGTGATCCAGGGCTTCGTGGGCATCATGTTCCGCCAACTGGCTACCTCGGTGATCCTGGTGCTCTTTGCCTCGCTGTTCTCGGCCATGACCCTGACCCCCATGCTGGCCTCCCGGTATATCCGCATTCTGCGGGGCGGCCGGTTCGCCCGGGTCCACGAGGCGGTTTTCGGCGCCCTGGACCGCACCTACGAAGCCCTCCTGCGGTTCTCCCTGCGGTGGAAGGGCCTGGTGCTGGCCGGCGGCCTCCTCCTGTTCCTGGCCAGCTTCGGCCTGCTGCGGTGGATTCCCACCGAGTTCATCCCGCCGTCGGATACCGGCGAGTTCCGGGGCCAGTTCCTGCTGCCCACCGGCACCCGCCTGGAGGTCACCGACTCGGTGATGCGGCTCCTGGAAACCAAAATGCGGCGCATGATTCCCGAGGCCGAGGTGATCGTCACCCGTTCGGGTCCCTCGGAAACCGGCATGGGGGCCGTGTTCGGTTCCATGGAGAGTTCCAACTCGGGCTTCTTTTCCGGCCACCTGGTACCCCGGAGCCAGCGGCACCGGGATGTCTTTGAAATCGTGGCCGCCTTGAACGATACCCTGGCCCATATGCCGGGCCTGGAATCCTACTCGGTGTCGGCCACGGGCGGGGGCCAAGAGTTCCTGTTCGGCACCGGCAAACCCATTGAGATTGAGGTGTACGGCTACGACCTGGCCCTCACGGATTCCGTGG
>WGAB01000344.1 GCA_015489295.1 Caldifarciminota bacterium | reverse complement strand
CCCCAGGATGAGGAGCATCACGGCGGTGGGCAACAGGATGCTGAAGAAGTACTGCATGGCCTCAAAGGGCCGGGTGTCGATCAGGGGCGAGAGCAGGAAAAAGGCGTGGGTCATGGCACAGGCTCCCGGAGCAGGGGGCGGAGCACCTGTTCCAGGCGTTCCACGACGGCGGGCCAGCGGTGGTACCGGGCCACGAGCTCCGGCCCCCGGCGGCGAAGGGTTTCGTACTCCTCGGGCCGGTTCAGCAGGTCCAGGACAGCGGTTTCCCATTCCTCGGGGGTATCGGCCAGGCGGTAGGCCGGGGCCAGGTGTTCCAGGCCGGCGGCACCCACCCGGGTGGTCACCACCGGAATCCCCTGGGCGAGGGCCTCCAGGATCTTGATGCGGAGTCCGCTGCCGATGCGCAGGGGCACGATGAAAAGGCCCCCTTGGCGCACATAGGTGCGGATATCGGGCACGAATCCCGTGACCGTCACGGCGGAGCCGGCCAGGCGGGCCACCGCAGGCGGCGGGTTCTTGCCCACGATCCACAGGTGCAACGCGGGGTCCCGGGCCTGGAGCCGGGGCCACACGGCGCGCACGAACCACCGGATGCCGTCCACATTGGGCAGCCAGTCCAGGGAGCCCACGAACACCAGGTTCCGCCGGTGGGGCGACACGGGCTGGGGCGTGAAGTAGGCGGTATCCACACCCGGCGGCAGGGTCACGGCCCGCGGAAGGTCCGGAAACCGTTGCCGGTCGCGGTTGCTCAGGAAGAGCACCCGGTCAAAGAGGGGATAGGTGGCCTCCTCAAAGCGGCGCACCCGGCGGGCCACCACGGCCAGCACGGCCCGTTTCACGGGGTGGCGGGTGTACCGGGCGGTCTGGTGCCACAGGACATGCTCGGCGTTGTGCACCCGGAGCACGCGGGCGAAGCCGCCGGCGGCCCTGAGCGCGGCCGGGGCCATGTGGGTGTGGTCGGCGAAGAGCACCTGGGGCCGGAACGCCTGAACGGCCCGGGCCACGGCCTCGCCGAAGGCCGGGTGCAGGTACTTCTGGGTGGTAAAGGGCACCGGGCTCCGCAGGCTCCGGAGCAGGGCGCTTGGGGTGTTGCGGTACACCAGGGGCACCCGGGCCAGGATTTCCACGCCCTCCAGGCCCTCGGGAGGCGGAGCCTGGGCCCGGTGGGCCTCCACGAAGGTCACGAGGCCCACCCGCCAGCCGCGGCGGGCCAGTTCCCGAAGGGTCCAGTAGGACACCGAGGTGCCGCCGCCGAAGGGCGAGGGCATCTGGTGGGTGAGGAACAGGATCCGGGCCATGGAAACCGTTGGTCAGGAGCCGGCCTCCGGGGGCAGGTGCCACACCAGGGTCACGGGGCCGTCGTTTACGAGTTCCACGGCCATGTGGGCACCGTAGAAGCCGGCCACCGCCGGAAACCCCTGGCGTCGGGCCTCGGCCAGGAGTTCTTCAAAGCGCTTGCGGGCCTCGTCAAAGGGCATGGCACGGAAAAAGTCGGGCCGCCGCCCCCGGTCTATGGAGCCGGCCAGGGTAAAGTTGGACACCCAGAGCACCTCGTAGCCCAGGTCCTGCAGCGATCGGTTGAGTTTGCCCTGTTCGTCTTCAAACACCCGCAGGTGGTACACCTTGCGCACCACCTTGGGAAAAACCGCCGGGGTATCGCCGCGTTCAAAGCCCACGAGCACCACGAGGCCGGGGCCGATGGCGCGTTCCTCGCCGGTTTCCAGGTTCCGAACGGTGGCCCGTTGCACCCTCTGGATCACCAGGATCATGGCCTACGGCTGGTACTGGGTGGCCAGTTGCAGCGCCAGGTTCCGGGCGGCGATGGCAAGATCGGCGTCCCGGTCCACCGAGGTGCCCTGCCGCTCGGCCAGCAGCTTGTGGTCCAGGGTAGAGTACAGGCGCACCGTGAATTCCACCTGCTCGCCGGCGCGTTTGGTGACCACCCCGTAGGTGTACAGGTCGGTTTGCAGGGCCAGGGCCATCTGGTAACAGTCGTTTTCCTGCAGGTTCTGCAGATCCAGGTTCCGGCGGTTCACCTCGGCCATCACCTGTCCCTGGCTCAGCACCTCAAACTTGGGCGAACTCTGGAACCCCTGGCGCAGGTAATCGGCCAGTTTGGTGCCCAGGTCGCGGGCTGCGGCCTCCTGGCCCTCCTCCTTGAGGGGAAACACGGCCAGGCGGGCCTTGCCCAAGGGAAACTGGGTTTCCGCACCCACATAGGCCTTGTTGAGTTCGGCGATGACATCGTCGGTGAAGTCGTTTTCGCCGGAGGCGTACAGGACCGCATCCGAGGAGAGGTCCAGCACCAGATCGTAGCCGTTTTCCTGGGCGAGTTTGTAGACCGTTTCGTGCACCTTTTTGATCAGGGGGTCCAGGAGTTCCCGGGTTTTCTGTTTCACCTCCCCGTTTTCGCCCCACACCTGGCGCCAGTACTGCTGGTACGCCTGTTCGTACTGCTGGATCTCGCGTTCGCGCAGGATCTTTTCCTCGTCGGTGAGCATCACGCGTTCGCGTTCCAGCCGGGCCCGGGCCGAGTCCACGAGCGCCCGCAGGCTGTCGCGAACGCGCTCCTTTTCGCGGATGAAGCGCTGGAGCTCGCGCTTGGCGTCCTGAAGGTCCTTGTACTCCTGGAGCACCCGGTCCAGGTGTACATAGCCGATGGAAACGGCGTGAACCGGACGGGGGATCAGCAGGAGGCCGAAAAGGCCAAAAAGAAACAGAACCAGGGCTTTGCGCATAGGAAAAGATTATAAGCGAAGGCAGGCGGGCCGCCGCAGCCGGAACCCCAGGCCGAAGCGGCACCAGGCCCGATGATGGATCTCCACGGGCCGGGCGCCGAAACTGCGCTTGAAGTGCTCCACGCCCGCCAGGCCCATGCTGGCGCCGAGGTCCACCCGATGGATCCGGTCCTGCTGGAGCAGGCCCCGCAAAGCCTCCACCAGCAGGAAGGTGAGGGGCGAGAGTTCGGCCGACTCCGGCGACTGCACGCCCAGGTAGTAAAAGGCTTCGCCCCGGCCCAATAGGAGCCACAGGGCCGCCACGGCTCGGCCTTCGTGGTGAGCCACCCACAGCCGGGCCTGGCCCGAGCAGAGCAGGGTTTGCCAGTAGGCCTCGGGGTATTCCCGTGCCCACCGCTTCCGGCGGTAAAGGTGCAGGAACGCCGCCAGATGCTCGGCCCCCTCTACGGCCGCGAGCCCCGCCCGAAGGCCCCGGCGGTAGATGTTGCGCCGCTTCCCCTGCAGCACCTGCCGGAAAAAGTGGTCAAAGTCCGGGCCCAGGTCCAGCAGATAGGTGCGGTCTGTGGGCTCGCCGGGCATCTGGAGCCCCAGATCGGGCCGATGGGGCACGGTAAGGTACAGGCAGGGGGCCCGGAGGCCGGTGAGCCGGTGGATCACCTGCCGGTACAGCCGGGGCGGGGCCGGCGGTGCATCGTCCAGGGGCAGGAGGCCGCCGTAGGTGCCGTCCGGCCCGGAATACAGGCGCCGCAGGCCCCACCGGCGGGACTCCAGAAGGGGCATCAGGTACGCGCCCTCGGGCGTTTCCACCCGGTACACGCGGGTGCGGTACCGCTGTGCCAGCACCTCCTGGGCCTGGTACGCCTCGGGCAGGTAAAAGAAGGGCGTGGTCGCGCGCCGGGCCACGGCGGCCTGCCAGTCCTGCAGGGTCAGAGGGGTCAGGTTCACGGCTCCCGCGGGCCGAAGAGGGCGCGGCCCAGGCGCACCTCGGTGGCGCCCTCCAGCACGGCGTACTCAAAGTCTTCGGACATGCCCATGGAGAGCACGGGCAGCGCCATGCCCAGGCGCCGGCTCAGGAGGTCGCGGAGT
>WGAB01000343.1 GCA_015489295.1 Caldifarciminota bacterium | reverse complement strand
GCCGGCCTTCAGCGCCGCCAGGGTGGGATGCACGCCCAGGGTGCCGGCGGTGGCCACGAGCACGGTATCGGCCTCCGGCAGGCTGGCCACCTCCTTCAGGCCGTCCACCCCCGAAAGATACCGGATGCCGAGGGCGTTCCAGGGATCCGGGGTTCCGCCCTCGCCGGTTTGCACCACGAAGTCGGGCCGAAACTCCCGGGCAATTTCCAGAGCGCGGGACTGGTTCCGGTGAAAGGAGAAGGCCACCAGGCGGAACCGATCCGGATACCGACGCAGAATATCCAGGGTGCTGGTTCCGATGGACCCGGTGGCGCCGAGGAGAACGAGGTTCCGCCGCACGGCTTACTGGGTGGCCGAGGACTTCTCCTGGGGCGCAGTCTCGGCCAGCAGCCGGTGGATATCGTTCAGGAACACCTCTTTGGGCCGGTACCCCACGTATTTCCGGAAAATGCGCCCTTCCTTGTCCAGCACAAAGGTGGTGGGAATGCCGGCGATGCCTCCGTAGCGGGCGGCCAGGCTGCGATTGCCGATGACCACCGGGTAATTCATGTGGAAATCCTCGTAAAACTGGCGCACCTTCTCGGGTTTATCCAGAGCCACCCCGAGCACCACCAGGCCGCTGTCGCGGTAGGTTTTGTAGAGTTCCACAAAGGACGGGATCTCGGCGCGGCACGGCGGGCACCAGGTGGCCCAGAAGTCCAGGATCACCACCCGACCCCGGAAATCCGACAGCCGCACGGTATCGCCGTGGATGCTCACCAGGGTAAAGTCCGGTGCCTTGGGCCGCTTGAACTCCCGGGCCTGTACCGGCCGCTGGAGAACGGTCACCACCGCAATCACGGTCAAAAAGGCTGCAAGGAACAGGGTCTGATGCCGTTGTTTCATGGGCTTCACCTCCAGGGATTGGCCTGTATTGTAAAGGAGGGTACCGCCGGCTCACTGAAAAGAAGCGTCGTAAGCCTGCCGTACCCGTCTCAGGAAATCGCCGATGAGCGAGTCGACCACTGCCCGCCGCACGCCGGTGTTGTTGGCCATGATGGAGAACACCAGGGGGTTTTGCGGAACACCCTCGGGGAATAGGTATCCGGAGAGGCAGCGGACCCCGGTCATGGTGCCGGTTTTTGCCCGTACGCCGCCGGGCAAACCGAAGTCGATGCCCTCCAGGGTGCCGTCCTGGCCCGACACCGGCAGTGCAGCCAGGAAATCGGGGAACCAGGGCCGAACCTGAATCTCTCGGAGGAGCGTTACCAGAAAGGCCGGAGCCACCTGGTTATACCGGCTCAGGCCCGAGCCGTCGGCAACCCGCACCAGGTTCACGGGCAGCTGCCACGCCTGCCAGAGGGAATCCAGGGCCTGGCGGCCCTTGGCCCAGGTGCCCGGCGGCCCGTACACCCAGGCTCCAACGGTTTTAAAGAGAATCTCGGCGTACAGGTTGTCGCTGACCTTCAAAAGGTGGGTGATCAGCCGTCGGAGGGGCAACGACCGGTGGAAGGCCAGGGTATCCCCGGCCAGGGAATCGGCCCGGTCTTCGGGCCAGAGGGCGAGATGCCGGGCTTCCAGCCCCGTCTCCCTCAGATACCCTTGAAAGGCGCGGAGCACAAAGGATTCCGGATCGCGGATCACCCGGTAGGTGTGGAACCAACCGGAGTCCGGCGGCACCGGGATCACCAGGGTGTCGCCGTGCCACCGAAGGCGGCGGTGGGGCGCCGTCACGAAGCGGAGGGGGCCGGGAAACCTCGGGTCCTCAAAGCAGCGCCCGTGGCCGCAGTACACCCACAGCAGGTTCTCGTTGAGGGTGGCGGCGGCAATAGGGGCAGAGAAGGCATAGGGGAAATCGTCCCACATCCAGCCAGGGCCGTAGTGGGTGGTGTCCAGGGCCCAGGGATGGAGGTATAGGGTGTCCACTGAGTCGCCCGGCCAGGCCAGGGCCGTCTGGAGGGCCAATCGTCGGAGATCCGCCGAGGTCAGGGAGGGATCGCCGGAACACACCAGCGCCAGAGCCCGGGGCGAAGTCTGGATCACCAGCGTTGGAAACCGGTAGTCGGGCCCCAGGAGTTCCAGGGCCGCCACGGCGGTCAGCACCTTCTGGTTCGAGGCCGGCACGAAGAGTTTTTCGGCGTTCCATTGAAGGAGAGGGGTCCCCCGGGCATCCCGGAGGTCTATGCCGATCCAGGCCTGGGCGAGTCCGTGCCGTTGGGCCAGGGCTTCGAGTTCTGGAGCCGTGGGCAGGGTGGCTCGGGGCGCGCAGGCCAGGAGTGCCAGAAGGCCCGCAGCTGCAACTTGTGCAAACTTAAAACTGCGTGGCACCGGTAAACCTGAAGCGTTCAAAGAACACCCAGGGGATCAGGGAGCCCATGGGGAGCCGAAAGCCGTAGAACAGGGTGCCGGAAACCATCTCCCGTTCCCGGGAAAGCACGAAGGGGCTGGAGAGCAGGTCCATCACCGATTGGGTAAACCGCAGGTTCCGGATGCCCTTCACGATCTCACCGTTCTTCACCAGGAAGGTGCCGTCGCGGGTCATGCCCGTGAGGGTCACACTCATGGGATCCTCGACGTTGGTGTACCAGAACCGGGTGACCAGGATGGCGGGATCGGCAAGCCGAAGGAGGTCGCGGGCCGGGGTTTCTCCGGGCTGCACCACCAGGTGGGTTGGAACGATCCAGTCGGCGAAGGGATACACCGCGTGCCCCGTGCTCTGGGTGCCGGCCTTTTTCGCCCATCGCAGGTTGTACACCGGCGACACCGGCACGCCCTGCCTCACCAGGTCCCGCCGCTGGCGGGGTACGCCCTCCCAGTCGAAGGCGTAAGGAAAAAGATCGGGATTCAGGGGATCGTCCCACAGGGTTAGGTGGGGCGAGAACACCGGCTGGCCGAATTTGTCGGCCAGGGGGCTGCGTTTTTCCAGCACGGCCCGGCCGGAGAAGCCCAAAAAGGCCAGGTAATCCAGCAATTCTTCAAAGGCCAGGGGCTCCAGGATCACGGGGTATTCGCCGGGTTCCAGGGGCTCGGGGTGGCTGGAAAGATCTGCCTTTCGGGCAGCGCGTTCCGCCGTTTCGTCCACCGGCAATCGGGCCAGCGAAGGGGCCGAAGCCTGGGCCCAGCCCGAGCCGCCCTCGTCGGTTTTCATGCTCACATTGAGCAGCACATCGGTAAAGGGGCGGTACCCCTCGGCGCCGGCGCTGTTCAGGTACACGTGTTCCACCCGGGCCGAGGACACCAT
Organism: Caldifarciminota bacterium; assembly: GCA_015489295.1. The sequence continues at coordinate 3,348 of WGAB01000343.1, read as the reverse complement.
GCCGAAGGCCCTTCGGCGGGAACCGGCATACTGAAACACCTTGTGGGCCACGTCGGCCAGTTCCTGGGGGGTGGCCGGGTGTTCGTGCCATTCCTGATGGGTTTGGGCAGGACCATAGGGCTCCGGCAAATCGGGGTCCTCGGGAAGATAGGCGAGTTGCTCGGAGACCTGGCGGAGGAGCCTCAGCAGGCCTTCCCGATCGGGCCGGTGGGTCCAGCCCGTGCCCTGTTTCTGGCCCCGGGTCAGCCGGATTCCCAGGCTCAGGGAATCCGTGTGGGTGTTCTGGTGAATACGGTTGTTGGCATAGCGACTGAGGGTGACCGACTCCCGGATTACCACCACCTCGGTGACATCGGCTTCGGAGGCCCGAATCACCTGATGGGCGAGATCAAAAAGCTCTTCCGCGCTCATGACATGCCTCCAGATTGGATTGTTCCCCTTACGGCGCCTGCTCCCCGGTAAGGAAGGCCACCAGGCCCTCGGCAAGGATTCGGGCCAGGTCCGACGCTGGCACCACGCCGTTGATCTGGGCCCGTGGGGGATTGGCCTGGATCAAAAAGTAGTTGGAACCCGTGCGCGCCCGCAGGGGTGTACCGGTTCGCTCCGACGCTTGCGCCAGCGTCCGGGCCAGCGCCCGGGAAGGGGCACTGCGGTAATAGGCATAGAGGCCCCGCGGCCAACGATAGTAGCTGTCCAGAACCACGATGGCATCGGGCCCCAGGGCTTCCACCTCCTGCACCAGGCGGTGGCCGTGGCGATGGACCCTGTGGGGCTCCCATACTACGGTGTCCACACCCTGGTGTTCCGCCAGGGCTTCGCGGGCCAGCCGGGCGCCGGTCATCCAGGCGTCACACCGGTCCATCAGCAGGATCACCACCCGTTTGCCGGCCAGGGGTTTGGGTTCCAGATGAAGGACCTCGGGGACCGGCGAGTCCACCCGAACCGGCTGGAACCGGTGAAACTTCAGGGTCACCGGCAGCCTGGCATCGGGGGCCACCCCCACGAACCCGCCGGGCAGCGGCAGGACGCCAGCGCCTCTGGGTTCTACCTCCGGCACCTCGTCCACAGGCTGGCCGTCGGCAGGCCGAAGTTCTACCACCGTGCCGGGCTGGGGCTCCAGGCGGTACCCCTCGCCTGGTTCCCATATCACTTCCTGGGGGCCAAACCGGGGCCGGAGTCTTTGGGGTGTGCGGGCCATCAAAAGGGCCTGGTGGCCGATCCATCGATGTTCCACGCCCTCGGGAACCCGGACCCGGGGCCGAAGGGAAAAGCCCAGGTAGTCCAGGTACTCCACTTCCATGGCCGCCATGCCCGGGGCCTGCCACCGGCGGAGCCGCCGCACCCGCACGGCGCGGCGCTCGATGTGGACCTCGGCGATTTCGGTGGTGCTCCGGCCCTGTGCCGGCCGGATTTCCACCTGGAGCTCATGGGACCCCGAAGGCAGGCGATAGGGAATCCACAGGGTGGTTTCCCTGGAGCGAAGGGTGCGGTGGGCCAGTTCGCGCCCCTGATGCCACACCACCACCTCGCCCGTCTCAGGCTCCGCCAGGTGCACGCGCACGCCTCCGGGGAAGGCCACCACGCGGCGCACCGCGGGCTGATGGGCCTCAAAGAACCGCAAAAGGCCCCGGAAAATGGCTTCGGCCTCCCCCAGCTGGTACCGGCGGTCGGCCAGAAGCCGTTCCACCTCGCGGTGGGAAAGGTAGCCGGGTTCCAGCAACACGCTCAGGGGCACGTTTTCGCGGAGCACCCGGTACCGTGCGGGCATCGGAGGGGCCAGGAAAAAGCCGGAATACTCCTCCAGGGCGCGGCCGAGGAACCAGGCCAGGTCCCGGGCCTCGGGCCGGTTTTCCCAGGGGTAATACACCTCAATGCGGTTGCGCAAGGGATCCGGAGGCTCGGTGGCGTTGTGGTGCACGGAGATGAAGAGATCGGCGCCCAGACGAGGGGCCAGGTGGGCCCGGTTCTCCAGGGTCCATTCGTCCAGCACATCCCAGGTCACCCAAACCGTGGCGCCGGCCCGCTGCAGCAGACCCTGCAGGTGCCGGGTCACGCGGATATTGACCTCGCATTCCAGGGTGCCGCCCCGGCCGACGGCGCCGGTCGCTCCTTGGCCATGGCCGGGATCCAGGACGATGCGTTTGCCCAAGAGTTTCATGGCAGGCTCGTTCTGCCCTTGATTTTTGGGGCATTTCCGGCGAAAGGCAAGCGGCGGCACCCAGGGCCCTGGTTTTTCAGGGGCTTGCTTGACTGCACCGGCCGAGGGCTCCATAGTTAGGGCATCCCTCTTGGGAAGGGGTGAAAATGACGGGAACTCCCAGGGGACTGATGGATCAGGAGGTGTGGCTCTTTCAGGGCACCGACCCTGAGGTCTCGGCATTTTGACCCTCTCCTCCACAGGGCTGGTCCGTGGAGATCCCCCGAGGGAACGAAGGGTCCCGCGATATCAAACCCTAAGGAGGTGCGTATGAAGTGGGTTGTGGCCCTTGCCCTGGGGATGCTGACCCTGGGGAGCCTGTGGGCCCAGAGTCCAACCGTTACCACCCATCCCGGCGAGATTCCTCCCCCCACCCGGCAACTCTCCGAGGCCCAGAAACAGCGGGTACAGACCCTGCGGGCGGAGATTCGGCGGGTGCAGGAGGAAACCCGGCAGCAGGTGGCCACCCTGAACCAGGAGTATCGGCTTACGGGCGATGAAGCCCTGATGCAACAGGTGCAGCAGGCCAAGGCCCGGGCCGAACTCCAGATCCTGAAGCTCCGCAAAGAAATCGCACAGATCCACGGCAATCTCCAGGAAGTCCAGGCATACGACCTGCAGATCCAGCAACTTGAGCACCCCGGGATGCTCCTGCGTCCGGCCAAGGCCCAGGATCGCCCGGCACCGGAGGCCCAGTCCGGCCAATAGGAGGGGAAACATGCGCAGGCGAACACTTTTGGCTATGATCCTGGGCCTTGTGCCGGTTCTCGGCCTTGCCATCCAGGGGATTCCAGGGCCGGCAGAGCCCCTGAAGCCGGTGATTATGGAGGCCCAGCCCGGCACCTTCCTGGCCCCTGAAACCTCCCAGGAACTGCAGATGGCCCCCTTCGGCACCGAGATCCCTCTGGATTCCCTCCGGAAACTCCAGGGAGCCTCAGCAACGCCCGGCCATGAGGACACGGCTCCGCCCCAGGTGGAATCCGCTCCCCCGGTGATCCAGTCCTTTAACACCACCCCATTCACCGGCTGGATCCCGCCGGACCCTGACATCGCCGTGGGCTTCGACGACATCGTGGTGGTGGTCAACTCCACCATCCGGATTTACGACAAGCAGGGCACCCTGCTCTACTCCAACACCCTGGGTAACTTCT
>WGAB01000342.1 GCA_015489295.1 Caldifarciminota bacterium | reverse complement strand
CTCGTGGAACTCGCCAAGAAGAACGCCCTCCAGATCGGGGCCGGCCACGTGTTCGTGCTGTTCCTGCGGAACGCGTATCCCATCAACATCCTGAACGCCCTGAAGCACGTGCCCGAGGTGGTCCGTATCTTTGCAGCCACGGCCAATCCCCTGCAAGTGGTGGTGGCCGAAACCGAACAGGGCCGCGGCGTGCTGGGCGTGATCGACGGCCAGTCGCCCCTGGGCGTGGAAACCGAGGCCGACATCCAGAAGCGCAAGGCCTTCCTTCGGCAAATCGGCTACAAACTATGAAGCGCTGGCCCGGCCTGGCGGTAGCCCTGCTTCTGATGGCCTGCAGCACCTGGCCGGGCCGGAAACCCGTGGCCACCGGGGAACCTCCGCCCGATACCCTGGCCATTGCCGACCTGCCGGAAACCGAAACCACCCCCTTTATCGAGGAGGGGGAACGGTTCGTCCAACAGGTCAACGAAAGCCAGATCCAGGCCCTGCTGCAGGAACAGCGGAACCTACTGGAGGCCGAGTTCGCGCTGTTCAACCTGGAAAGCACCCTGGACCGCGAGGAGGTGCTCCGGTGGATTGAGTTCTACCGCGGCCCGGGGCGTGCCAAGCTGGAACGGTTTTACCGCCGGGGCCTGCGGTACCTGCCCTACATCTTTGAGATCGTGGAGGAGGAGGGGCTGCCCCGCGACCTGGCCTACCTGCCCATGATCGAAAGCGGGTACAACCCCCGGGCTCGCTCCCGGGCCGGAGCCGTGGGCATCTGGCAGTTCATGCGGGGCACGGCCCGCAAGTACGGGCTGCGCGTGGACTGGTGGATGGACGAACGCCGGGACCCGATTCGGTCTACCCGGGCCGCCATGCACTACCTGCGGGACCTCTACGAGGAGTTCGGCTCCTGGGACCTGGCACTGGCTGCCTACAATGTGGGCGAGGGCCGGATCCGGAAACTTCGCGAAGATTCCACCCAGTCCTTCTGGGAAGTGCGGCGGCGGCTTCCCCGCGAAACCCGGCTGTACGTGCCCTCCTTCTTTGCCGTGGTCCTGATTCTCAAGGATCCTGAAGCCTTCGGCGTCACCCTGGATACCACGGGCGTGGAGCCCTGGGTGTTTGATAGCGTGTATGTGCCGGCGCCGGTGGAACTCACCCTGGTGGCCCGGTGGGCCGGCACCACCGTGGAGGTTCTGGAAGACCTAAATCCGGCGTTCCGCCGCTGGGCCACACCGCCCGACCTGAAGGGCTTCTACCTGCGGATACCACCGGGCACCCGCGAACGGGTGTTGGCCGGCATGGAGCAAACCCCCCGGAGCCGATGGGTGAGCAAACTCGTGCACCGGGTGCGCCGGGGCGAGTCTCTGTGGACCATCGCCCGGCGCTATGGCGTATCGGTCTCGGCCATCGCCCGCGCCAACCACCTGCGCCGTCGCAGCCTGATCCATCCGGGGCAGCTGCTGTGGATTCCGGTGCCTGGCGGCGCCTCGGAGCGGTTTGCGGCCCGGACTCCGGAACCGGCGCCGCCCTCCCGTACCGCCACCTACTACCGGGTGCGCCGGGGCGATAGCCTCTGGAAAATCGCGCGGCGCTTCGGTGTCACCGTCGCCGACCTCAAGCGCTGGAACCACCTCAAATCCAATACCCTGCGGCCCGGCCAGCGGCTCCGGGTATCGCCCCCGGATACCGGCACCTTCGCCGCCGGTTCCGGCACCCGCTACTACCGCGTGCGCCGGGGCGACAGCCTCTGGAAAATCGCCCGCCGCTTCGGCGTCACCGTCGCTGACCTCAAGCGCTGGAACCACCTGAAGTCCAGCACGCTACGGCCCGGCCAGCGGCTTGTGATCCGGGCATCCCGGCAGGCTTCCGCTCGTTCCTTCATCACCTATCGGGTCCGCCGGGGCGACACCTTAGACGCCATTGCCCGGCGTTACGGCGTGCGGGTGCGGGACCTCATGGAGATCAACGGCATCCAGAATCCCCGCCGCCTGCGGCCCGGCCAGCGGCTCCGGGTTCCGACCTCCGGCTAAAGCCGTATAATCACTGTTCGGAGGTAGGAACTATGGCAAAAAGTAAGGGCGATTCTATCGCCAAAATCCAAGAGGATCTTCAGGCCCTTCGGAAACAGATTGAAGACCTTCAAAGCACCCTCCAACAATTTCTGGATGCGTTAAGAAATCAGGGTGTGGAGGGTTTGCTCCGGGCCACCAAGCGGGCCGAGGAACATCCGCTGGATCCCCACACCAAACGCCTGGGGATCTATGTGGATGTCCAGAACCTGTACTACGCGGCCAAGGACCTGGGCGGCAAGATCGACTATCGGAAGCTGCGCGACTGGATCGTGGCTGGCCGCACCCTGGTCAAGGCCAACGCCTATACCATCATCAACCCCAGCATTCCGGGGCAGGAGAAGTTCCTGCGGGCCCTGGAAAACTACGGCTTCTTCCTGCGCACCAAGGTCATCAAGATCTACTTTGACGGCAACCACAAGGGCAACTGGGACCTGGGCATGGCCGTCGATATGATCGAGGACGCGCCCAATCTGGACGTGGTGGCCATCGTCACCGGCGACAGCGACTTTGCGCCGGTGGTGCGCCTGCTCAAACGGCTGGGGGTCACCGTGGAGGTGTACTCCTTCCTGCACACCCTGTCCCAGGAATTGAGGGAAGCCGCCGACCGGTTCTTCCCCCTGTCCGAGGCCTTCCTGATCAAAGAAAAGGAGTGGGAACACCAGGAATCGTAGGGTTCCCCCTCAGGGCTCGGGGAAGTTGGAGATCCGCAGCACCTTGAGGGTCCCAGAGGATTCCAGGATCCACAGGCGCAGGTCTGGCGCCGGGGAGAGGTCAAAGCGGGCGATGCCCCCCACGGCCGTCCCCGGCGGAAGATAGAGGGTATCGGCCCGCTGGACCCAGAACACCTGGGGGCGCTGGGCAAACACCCGTCGCACCCGTGCGGTGCCTTTCCACCACAGGGTTCCATTGGGATCCAGCACCCAGACTGCATCCGGAAACCGAACGGCCAGGGCCAGGCCGGCGCCCTCCAGGCCAAGGGCCGGACGGGGCAGGGGAAACGCCGGTTCCAGGCGCTGGCCCTGGAGCCGCTGGACCTCGGTGCCGTCCGGCGAAAGCAGAAAGACGGTGCCGTCGAAGATCACACCACAGGCCCGGGCCTGCACGGGCACCTGGCTCACTAAGGTGCCGTCGGCTCCGTAAACCTCGAGCCGGTCCGAGCGGAGCACGTAGAGCAGCAGCGGGCCTCCTTCCACGTCCACCAGATCGTCGACCTGGCGCCACCAGAGGGTGCGCCCCAGGGTATCCACGGCCTCCAGGCGGCCGGAGCCGTGCACCAGAACGGCCCAATCGCCAAAGGCCTCCAGATCAGCGGGCAGGGCCTGCGTCAGAAGCCAGAGCCCAAAGACCAGGGCCGTCATCCCTTTACCGCTCCCCGGGTGATCCCCTCGATGAAGTACCGCTGGGCGAACACAAAGAGCACCGCAATGGGCACCACCGACAGGGTGGCCGCCGCCATTTCCAGGGTATAGGCCTCCTGATGCTGCCCCTTGAACATGGCAAGGCCCACCGGCAGGGTGTACATGCTCTGGTCCTGGGCCACCACCAGTTGCCACAGGAAGTTGGCCCAGTGGAACTGGAAGTTCAGCAGGAACACGGTGGCGATGATGGGCATGGCCAGGGGCACGATGATCCAGCCGAAGATGCGGAGCTCCGAGGCGCCGTCCATCCGGGCCGCCTCCAGCAGGGAATCGGGCACCTCCCGAAGGAACTGGGTCAGCAGGAACAGGCCGAACACATTGGCCAGGTGCGGCACGATCATGCCCCAGTAGGTGTTGATCCAGTGGAGCCGGTACACGATGAGGAACTGGGGCACGAGGTAGAGCAAGCCCGGCACCATCATGGACGAGAGGAAGATCACGAACAGAGTACGGCGCAGGGGGAACCGGCCCTTGGCGAAGGCGTAGGCCGCCAGGCTGGCAAACAGGGTGGAAAACAGGGCCGAGGCTGTGGCGATGATCAGGCTGTTCAGGAAGTACCGGCCGAAGTTGAACTGGAACAGCACCCTGCGGAAGTTGTCCAGGGTATAGGGCACCCGGAGCGAGAACACGAGGCCGTAACCCTCCTGCTTGAAGGCCGTGAGCAGCATCCACAGGAAGGGAAACAGGAACACAATCACGAGGAGTGTCGCCGCGAAATAGAGCCAGAACCACCGACGGCCGTTCACGATCGCCTCCCGAAAAGCCGCATGCTCAAAAGGGAAATACCCAGGGACAGGAGGAGCAGCACGAAGGAGGTGGCCGCCGCGATGCCCACCCGCATGTTGGAAAAGTGTTCAAACAGGTAGTAGCCCGCCACCTTGGTGGCGCCCACGGGCTTGCCCCACAGGAACATGGTGGGGCCGCCGCCGGTCATAGCATAGAACTCGGCAAAGGCCGACAGCGCGCCGATGATGCCCACCACCACTAAGAAGAGCATCACGGGCCTCAGCTGGGGCAGGGTCACATACCAGAGTTTGCGGAGGCCGGTGGCGCCGTCAATATCGGCGGCTTCCAGCAACTCCCGCGGAATCTGGTCTAAGGCCGCCAGGAAGAGCACCATGCCGAACCCGGCGTTCTTCAGGGTCATGGCCAGCACGACACCGGGCATGGCCGTGGCCGGGCTGGCGAGCACGCCGAAGTCCAGGGAGGCCAGGTGCAGCCAGTGCAGCACCTGGGTGAACACCCCGTAGCGGGGCGCATACAGGAAGGTCCACACGATCCCCACTACAAAGGCATCCAGCACGAAGGGCAGGAAAAACAGGGTGCGGTAGGCCTTCAGCAGGGGTTTCCGGGGGCGCACCAGCAACGCAAGCCCCAGCGACACCGCCATGCCGAAGGGAATACTCAGCGCGCCGTAGTAAAAGCTCGCGATTACCCCCCAGTAGAACTCGGGGTCCTTGAGGATGTACAGGTAGTTGGCCAGGCCGGCGAACTTCAGGCCGCTTAAGATGTTCAAGAGGTTCGTGATGCGGTGGAACGACAGGTAAAAGGCATAAAGGAACGGAAACCCCAGGAAGACCAGAAACACCGCGGTAAAGGGCAGGATAAACAGCAGGTAGGTGGCGCGGGTTTTCCAGGTGTCGATCATGGCAACCTTCGGATGCGCTCAATGATTTTACTGGTGGAATAGCCGGGCAGAAGGGGCAGAAGCACCACGCGGCCGCCGTGCCGTTCCACGATGTCGTGGCCCACCACCTCCTCACGCCGGTAATCGGCCCCCTTAACCAGCACCTGAGGCACCAGGGTCTCAATCAGCCGGCGCGGGGTATCCTCCTCAAAGGGCACAATGAGATCTACGCTGCGCAGGGCATTCAGCAGGATCAGGCGGGCCTCCAGGGGAAAGATGGGGCGGCCGGGCCCCTTGAGGCGGCGCACCGATGCGTCGGTATTCACCCCGACCACCAGGAAATCCCCCAGCGCGCGGGCCTGCTCCAGAAACCGCACATGGCCGGGGTGCAGCAGGTCAAACACGCCATTGGTGAACACCACGGTTTTTCCGAGGCGTTTCAGGCGGCGAACCCGATCGGCGGCCTCGGCCAGCGACACCACCCGTCCCAGGGGTTTCATAACGGTGGATTATATGGCCGAGGTCCAGGATCCTTGCGGCCGTGGCGGGGCGGGTGTATCTTTGGGTTCCGATCGGGTGGGACGATAAGTTTTCCAGAGTTTTCAAAGAACTGGCAAATTCTTTCGGAGGTTTTCGGCATGTTCCAACTTTTCAAAAAAACAAAGGAGCTGGAAAACAAGATCGATGCCTTCCTCGACACCATCCTGCAAGCATCCCTGGAATACCGGGAAGGCATGAAGTACTACCTGCAGGGCGAGTGGGAGGACTTTGAGCACCGGGTGCAGGAGGTGGACCGCCTGGAGGGCAAGGCCGACGGCCTGCGCCGGGACATCGAGAACACCATCTACGCCCAGATGCTGCTGCCCGAGGCCCGGGGCGACGTGCTGGCCCTTTTGGAAAACTCCGACGATGTGCTCAACGCCCTGGCCGATAGCCTGGTGGAGTTTTCTGTGGAAAAGCCCGAGATCCTGCCGGAGTTGCAGGAGGACTGGCAGAACCTGGTGGAGGTGAGCCTGCAGGCCGTGGCGGAGAT
>WGAB01000341.1 GCA_015489295.1 Caldifarciminota bacterium | reverse complement strand
TGCCTCCCGAGGCGTTCCAGCACCCGCTGGTGCGCCAGATGGTACAGCGGGTAAAGGAAAGCGTGGCCCCCGAGGAGGCTCTGGCCGAGGCGGATGCCGCCTTTCGGGCGGAGTTCGCCCGCATTCAGATGCGGCTGGGCCAGACGGATCCCGCCCTGCTGCGCCACTGGGCCCTGGAAAAGATCAAAAAGAAGGAGATGCGGGTCCAGATGGCCGCCGAGGGCGACAGCCTGGCCGAGATTGAACGTTTGAAACAGGAACTCCTTCGGCTGTCGGAACAGCGGCTGAAGGGTTTGCTTTAGGAGGTGGCCAAAGTATGCAGAAACCCAAGGTCCGTACCAAGCGGGAGGTCTTCCAGGAGGTTGTGGAATACGCCCGGAAACGGGGCAACCGGATCTCCTACCAGGAGATCAACAAACTGGTGCCCCCGATCTATGCGCATGGCGACGCCCTGGATGAACTGATCATGCTCCTGGTGGACCACGGCATTGATGTGTATGAGGAGGAGCAGGTCCCCAGGAAGAAGAAGCGTCGCCGCAAAAAGAAGCAGGACCTGGAGGAGGACCTGCTGGAGCATACGCCGACGGGCGACGATCCTGCGAAGACCTACCTGCGGCAGATCTCCAACCTCGGGCTCCTGACCAAGGAGCAGGAGGTGGAGTACGCCTCCACGCTGGACGACGCGCGCACCAAGATCATGCACCGCATCTTCCGCACCAAGTTCGGGCTCACCAAACTCCTGCACCAGATGGAACTCTCCCGCAAGGGCATCGTGCAGATTGAGGAACTGGTGCATGTAGACTCCCGCTACTGGACCTCCCGCCAGAAGAACCAGGAGGAGAAGGCCCGCGTGTACAAGGCCTTCGACTTCCTGAAGGAGCGGATCCAGAAGGTGATGCCCCTCTGGGACCGGCCCGCGGACCTGACGCCCGAAGAGCGGCGGAAACTCCGGGACACCCTGAAGACCATCATCCGCAAGCTGGACCGCCTGAAGCCGCAGTTCCGCATGGTCAACGAGATCGTGCGGGCCTTCAAGGACACGGTGAAGCAGTACGAGGAACTGCAGCAGGAGTCGGTGGAACTCCAGAACGAGTCGGCCGAGATCATGGAGCGGATCCAGGCCCGCGAGGACAAACGGCCCACCCTGGAGGAGGAGAACCGGCTCATGGAGATCTCCTTCCGGCTCCGCGAGGTGAAGCGCACGCTCCAGAACCTGCGGAACCTGCTGGGGATGGACCTGGACCAGGCCAAGCGCGTGATCCAGGAGATTGAAGAGCAGGAAAAGCGGATGGACTGGGCCAAGACCAAGATGGTGGAGGGCAATGTGCGGCTGGTGATCGGCATCGCCAAGCGCTTCATGAACCGGGGCCTGGAGTTCATGGACCTCATCCAGGAGGGCAACGCCGGCCTCATCAAGGCGGTGGAGAAGTTTGACTATCGCAAGGGTTACAAGTTTTCCACCTATGCCACCTGGTGGATTCGGCAGTCCATCACCCGGGCCATCGCCGATCAGTCGCGCACCATCCGGGTGCCCATCCACATGATTGAGACCATCACCAAGGTGTCGCGGGCGAGCCGGGCCCTGATGCAGGAACTGGGCCGGGAACCCACGGTGGAGGAGGTGGCCGAGTACCTGGATATCCCGGTGGACAAGGTGAAACAGGCCATGCACGCCGCCCGGGAGCCCATTTCCCTGGATAAGCCGGTGGGCAAGGAGAACGACAGCGTGATGGGCGAGTTCGTGGTGGACAAGATCCAGAAAACGCCCTTTGAGGTGGCCCGCGAGTCGCTGATCCGCGAGAAGCTGCAGGAGGCGCTGAGCACCCTGACCAAACGGGAGCGGAAGGTGCTGGAGTACCGCTTCGGCCTGAACGGGCAAACGCCCAAAACCCTGGAAGAGGTGGGCCGGATCTTCAATGTCACCCGCGAGCGGATCCGCCAGATTGAGGCCAAGGCGCTGAAGAAGCTGCAGCATCCGATGCGGTCGGCCAAACTGCGGTTCTTCATTGAATCCTCGGATCGGACCTACTGAGGGTTTGCTGCGGGGGCGGCGCGGCGCCGCGCCACCCCCGCAGCCGCTTTAAAGGAGACGGTCCCATGGCCGAAAGGGAAAAAGGATCCCAGCCCCGGGAACCCCTCCGGGTGACCGATCTCCTGCTGATTTCCACGGCCCAGTTGGTGCAGAAGGCCTGGGCCTTCCTGGGAACCATCTCCCATCCCGAAACCGGTACCCAGCACCGCGACCTGGATCAGGCCCGCTTGGCCATTGACGCCACCGAGCGCCTGCTGGACCTGGTGCGCCGGGCCGGCGTGCCGGCCGACGCCCTCCGCGATCTGGAGTTCCAGCTCGCCAACCTGCGGATCAATTACCTGGCACTCCGGGAAAAGACCCCGTCCCCGGCTTCGTCCCCCGACGGCTCCAGAGAATAAGCCGCTCGGGCGCCCGGCGAAGGCACCGGCCGGGGCCCGAAACGGCCTGCTGTATATTAAACGGCAGTTTGACACCCCAAGACCGCGAGGAGGTTCAAGAGGAATGATCCAGAGGCTTGCACTTTTCCTGTTGCCTGCGCTGCTCCTGGCACAACAAACAACCCAGAACCAGACGGTGCAGGATCGGGTGGTGGCCACGGTGGGGGATCAGGTGATCCTGGAATCCGATGTGGAGGAGATCCTGAACACCCTGCAGGCCCAGTTTCCCAGCAACGGTCAGAACCTTCAGGCTCTGCGGCAGCAGGTGCTGGAGGAACTCATCAACCAGAAACTCCTGTACCTGGAAGCCCTGAAGGATACCAGCATCCATGTGACGCCCCAGGAAGTGGAACAGGCGATGGACCAGCAGATTCAGCAACTGGAACAGAGCATGGGCAAGGAGAACTTTGAGGCCCAGCTCCGCCAGGAGGGCCTCACCCGGCAGAGCCTGAAGGATCAGTACCGCGAACGGGTGAAGGAACAGCTGTACATCCAGAAACTCATTGACCAGCGGCTCCGGCCCCGGGTGGTGGTCACGCCCGACGAGGTGCGCCGCTTTTACGAGGAAAAGAAGGATTCCCTGCCCGAACGGCCCGCCATGGTGCAACTCCAGCATATCCTGATCCAGATCAAGCCCTCTCCCGCCCAAGTGGAAAAGGCCCGCAAGAAGGCCGAGAACCTGTATCAGCGCCTCCTGAAGGGCGAGGACTTTGAAACCCTGGCCATGCAGTATTCCGACGACCCCAACACCCGCGACCTGGGGGGCGACCTGGGCTATATTCCCTTGAGCCAGATCCAGGGTCCCTTGCACGACACCCTCGCGAACATGGAGCCCGGCCAGATCTCTAAGCCCATTGAGGACGAGGCCGGGTTCCATATCCTGAAGGTGGACGAAAAGGACGGCGATGTGGTGCATGTGCGCCAGATCCTGATCCGGCCGGTGCCCACCAAGGCCGATTCGGCCAAGGCCAAAACCCGGGCCGAGGCCCTGTACCGCAAACTCAAGGACGGCACGCCCTTTGAGGAACTGGCCCGCCGGTACTCCGACGACCCCTTCACCCGGGACAACGGCGGCCTGGTGGGCTATGTCCCCCTCAACAATCTGCCCGAGCCGCTCAAGGCCGTGGCCGAAACCCTGAAGGTGGGGACCTTCAGCGAGCCGGTGCTCACCGAAGCCGGCTACTACATCCTGAAGGTGCTGGACCGGAAACCCGGCGGCAAGCCGTCCTTTGAAGAGGTGCAGCAGGACCTGAAGGTCCTGCTGGAGCAGCGGAAACTCCAGGCGGAAATTGACCGCCTGACCCAGGAACTCCGCAAGAAGTACCCCGTAGAGATCAAGGAGGGTTGATCGTGCCACTCCTCATCGGGATTGCCGGGGGCACGGGCTCCGGCAAGACCACGGTGGCCAAACGCATTGAGGAGTTCTTCGCCGGTTCCCGGGTGGTGGTGCTCCCCCAGGATGCCTATTACCGCAGTTTTGACCATCTCC
>WGAB01000340.1 GCA_015489295.1 Caldifarciminota bacterium | reverse complement strand
TACTTGGAGTGGCACTCAATGCACTCCTTCTCAAGGTTGCTCAGCCCCCGCTCAACCTTGATGGGCTGGGTGAGCTGGCTCAGGGTCTGGCTGCCCTGGGCCGGAGCCGACTTCGGCAGCATCAGGGGGAGGAGAGCGATCCCCCCGAGAATGAGGGCAAGCCTCCAGGCACGCATGGTGTCCCTCCTTTTGTTCCTCAACGGCGGGAGCGCAGCGCCGCCGCCAGTTCCTCCGGCGTGGGCAGCATCTCCCGGAAACGGCCGTGAAACGCTTCGGTGTGGCAGTCCAAACAGCGCTTTTCGCCCTTCAGGCGAAGATACTCCCGGTGGGCGACGAGTTGCTTGATGCTGGCTCCCCTGGGGGTGAGGTTCTCGTGGCACCGGAGGCAGGCCTCGTCGCGGATCTTGGACCGGGCTTCCTCCGCCAGGTGGTCCCAGTCCATGAGGGCCGGGTTGGGGTTGCCCAGGGAATGCACCACGATGTCCTTAAGCCCGTCCCGGGTTTTGGTCCACAGGGTGGCCACGACCCCCGGGGGCACATGGCAATCGGTGCACTCGGCCACCACCCCGTGGGCGTTCTGGTAATGGGGCGAGTACATCCACCCCTGTTCCCCCACGATCCGCATTTCGTGGCAACTCATGCAGAACCGGGGATCGGAGGTGGTGTGGATGGCCTGGGCCGAGAGGCCTACCAGTACGATGCCCACGAGCACCCCCACCACGAAGAGCCAGAACCCGCGGGTCAGCAGAATCTTTGCCATGGTTTTAGGTCCGGGGGAGTGCGGCGATGGGTTCAACGCCTCCCCTTGTTCATGGCCTACTTAAAGGTCACCGTGGTCATGAGGTAGAACCAGGTGGCCGGATCCTCGCCCTTTTCTTCCTTGAAAATGTCGCCGGGCAGGAACACCGAAAAGCCGCCCGAAACCTTCAGATTCTCGCCGTACTTGTAGGCCACCGTGACATCCACCTCGTTGCCGAAGGCCCGGCTCTTCGAGCCGTCCTGCAGGGTGTAGTCCTGGGCGGCCTGGAACAGGTGGCCGGTGACCTTCGTGGTGAGGCCGGCATAGGGCTGAGCCGAAAGCGTGGCATAGAGGTCCTGGAGCCCCAGGCCGAAGGTGTGGGCCGGGATGTTCAGGAAGTAGTCCATGGAGCCGTAGAACTTGTGGTTGGTGGCATAGAGGGTGTTGAATACCTCCAGTTTGTCGTCGGTGGGGTCCGGGTCGCCGCTCAGGAAGTCCAGGCCCAGGGCCACGCCCGGCCTGGCCGCGGCGCTTTGAAGGGTGTACCCCAGCTTAAAAGCCGCCAGGAACGCCGAGATGTCCAGCCCCTGCTGCTTACCTCCCTGGTACGCACCTTCCAGCGAGTAGGAGAGGCCGCCGAAGGCTCCGTGAATCCAGGTGTAGGCGGTGAACCGCTGCACCTGGAGGGAATCGGGCTGATTGTAGGTCTGCTCAAAGAGCACGAGGGGCTCCACTCTTGCCACGGGCAGGGGCAGGGTACCGTACAGGCCGAAGAGGTCAAAGTCGCCCTGATCTTTGGGCGCGCCAGTTTCGTTGGTGCGCAGGGTGAAGAGCCGAAGCCCCAGGGCGGAGAGGTGGGTTTTCAGGAGGATGCCGTCAAAGCTGCGGCCGATGTTGTGCCAGCCCACGGCGCCCATCAACCGCTGGTTGCCCAGGGCCACCTCCTGGCGTCCGATCTTGAGGCACATCCGCCAGCCGAAGGGATGGCGGATCCGCAGGTACCCCTGGTGCAGGTCAAAGTTGTCGGCGCTGCCGTCGGTCAGGGTGCTGGTTTCGGTACCAAAGGTGCGCGAGTCCTGGAACTGGAAATAGGCATAGATCGGGTCGCTGGAGAAGGAGACCCCGAGCCGCGACCTCAGCAGGTGATAGGTGTTGGCGCCCTGGTCGGCGTTGAAAGTCTTGTGGTTCCACTCGAACCGGTGTCGGATCTGGCCGCTGAGGCTCCAGTCGGCTCGAAGGAAGCCGATCGCCAGCAGGATTCCTACTGCACTTTTCCACGCGTTGCGCATTCTTTCCTCCTTTTTCCGGGGTGGTGGTTGAAGTAAATACTCCCCCTTTAGGCCCGTCAAGCCGGGGAAATTCAAGGTTCTTTAGTGTTTTACTCGGCCATGGCGCGCCGGCGACGCGGGTCCCCGGTGCCGGGTCTGCAGCACCTGGCGGCACAGGGCCGCAAGGTCGCGGTCGTCCACCAGGTTGTCCTGGTTGACATCGCCGCGGGCCAGGGGCGAGGGCGGGTTGCCGTGGAAGTACAGGTACCGGGCCAGGGCCTGGATGTCCTCGGCGTCCCGGTCGCCGTCGGCGTCTATGTCGCCCGGCAGCAGGATCCAGCCGAACTCCGGCTCCGTGAGCCAGGGCCGGTACAGCACATAGTCGCTCACTGAGTCGCCCTGTCCTGCGGGGTTGTAATCCGGTGGGCCGGTGGAGGGATCATAGGGGCCGGTGGCATCGCCCCAGAAGTTGTACATCGCCTTCACCGCGATCTGGGTGCTGGTACTGAAGATGCCGACCCGGTTGCTGTAGATGTCGCACTTCCGGATCACCGGCGTGTCCACATCGCTGTACAGGCCGCCCACCTGGATGGCCTTCCCGTTTTCCACGAACACGCAGGAATCCACCCGGGCATTGGCGTTGTTCAGGTTCAGGCCCACGCCGTTGTGCCGGAACAGGGAGAACTTTACATGCAGCGGCGTGGCCGAGGCACTGGCCGAGAGGGCTCCGGAATTGGAGGCCTGCTCAAACACTGCATACTGGATGTCGGCGTACTCAAAGCCGAAGAGGGAGATCTGGCCCCACTCGGTGGTATCGGTGGCGCCCAGGAACTTCACGCTGTCGGTAAGGCTGCCCCACACCTGGAGGGTTCCCCGCACGCTGATGCTGGCGTTCTTAGCGAGGCGCACGATGGGGGCCTCGGGGGCCGCGATGGCACTCCGGACGGTCAGGGCCCCGCCGGAAAGGATGGATACCGGCCCTTCCACGAAGTACTCGGCCCCGATGGGCCACCAGGTGACACTGTTGCCGGTGGAGGAACTCAGGATTCGGATCACCGGATGGGTGTTGTTGGAAAGGTCCACCCGGGAATAGCGGTCGGCGTAGGAGCCGATGTCCATGGCCACCGGCCACTGGTTTTGCTCAAAGGTGCATTGGGCGATGCGGATCTCCGGGCTCCGGTGCACCGCCAGAGCGCCCTCCAGGGTGCCGTTCTGGCGGAACACCTGGTTCCGGAGGTTGGCAAAGGGGACCTGATCCAGATACAGGCCGCAGGCGTTGTGCTCAAAGAGGTTGGGGGAGGTCAGGGCGTAGCCCGGTAGATCGTTGATCTTCAGCCCATAGGTGTTGCCCCGGAAGGCGCAGGAATCCACCCGCACTTCGGGATGGTCCACGAGCAGCGCCGGGTTGTACGGGTTCCGGTTATAGGCAAAGAGACAGAACTTGAATTGCCCTGGCGCTTCGGCCCGAATCGTGCCGTACCCCTGGCTTGTGTCGGCCGCGATGAAGGCGATGGAGTCCGTGGGGGTACCCACGATGTGGAAAGTATCGCTGAAGATGATGTTGCTCAGGGAGTCCAGGTACACCCGCACCCCAGGGTCAAAGGTCACGGACTCCGAAAACCGTACCGTAAACCCGGTAACTTCGTAGTCCTGGTTGAGTTTGGGCCAGTGGGCCGGGGCATCGGTGGAGCCGTCCATCACCCGGATCCGGTTCCGGAGGGACGGCGCCACAAAGGTGGCCGGATTTAGCAGGCATCCGGGGGTCATGGCCAGGAACCACCGGTTGTTGGAGGAGATGTTGTTGTCCTCCACCAGGATGTTTCGGGAATCCGCAAAGTACAGGGCGCCGTAGACCGAATCGGCGGTGTGGTTCCGGAAGGTGTTGAACCGGATCTCCACGGTGTCGCAATCGCGGGCCCAGATGCCGGCGTACTTGTTGGCGTCAAAGGTGGTCCAGGTGACATCGGTGAACCGGGGCACCTGATAGAGATACAGGCCGCAGGAGTTGTTCTTGA
>WGAB01000339.1 GCA_015489295.1 Caldifarciminota bacterium | reverse complement strand
GTCCTGGAGAAGGTAGAACACATTCTTCCGGGGTTTTCGCGGCCATGTGGGTAGTTTGGCGATGAATCCGAGGTTTCGCAGGGCTTCCAGGTAGGGGTACAGGTTTCGGGCCTCTATTCCTACATAGGTCGCGATCTCATTGGGCCGGGTATATCCCCCGGCGACGGCGCTGAGGAGAGAAAAGTAGGTACGGATTTCCCGGAACTCCTGGGAAAGCAGAAAGTAGGGCTCCCGGTAGAAATACCCGTAGGGGTCCAGAAACTCCTGGCGGATGAACTCGGAAAAGGTGGCGTACCCGGCCGCCTTGAGCAGGTACTCGGGGATGCCCCCGAGCACCATGACGGTGCTCAAAGCGTCTTCCATGCCCTGTTGGGGCAAAAACCGGAGCGCGTGCCGCAGGGCAAGGGGCTGGAGCAGGAGGTCTCGGGTCCTCCGGCCAAAGAGGGGGGAGGCGTGGGACAGCACCTCTTCCTGCATGGTACCGAGGAGGGATCCGGTCAGCAGTATCATCAGGCGGGTATGCTGGGCAAACTCGTCCCAGAACCTCTGCAGGGCCCCCAAAATGCTCCGGTCGTTTTTGACCAGGTAGGTGAACTCATCCAGGGCCAGAACCCAGGGCTCTGTTCGGGGGAGCACCTTCTGGAGGTAGGTGAACAGCTGGTGCCACTGCTGCAGTTCCGTGCTCTGCAAAAAGGAATCCTGTAGAACTTCGGCCATTTTTTGCTGAAGTTCGCGGATTTGAAGTCTCGGATGGACATCTTCGGCCAGGTAGTACACGCCGGGTTTTCCCCGCAGGAATTCCAGGACCAGGCGAGACTTTCCGATCCGGCGTCGCCCGTAAAGAATGAACAGGCCAGGCTGGCCGGATCGGAACCCCCGTTCCAGCAGGTCCAGTTCACATTCTCGGTCGATAAACCGAATCATGATTCGTACGAATTTGGATTCGTATAATACGGATTCGATTTATGGAGGTCAACCTCGGATCCCCCGTCTTGGGACCCACAGCCGCCTGCTGTAAGATAAACAGAAAACGGAGGGAACCCCATGAAACGGTTTGTGTGGGCGCTGATCCTGGCCACTTCCTTGAGTGCGGCAACGGATTTTGAGGCCCTGTCCCGCCAGGCGGCCAATGACCTGGCCCCAGCCCTTTCTCTGGTCATGAGCGCGGACCAGATGAGCGCCGCCAACACCCTGGGCGGCCTGCCCCATTTCCGGGTCGGTGTGGCTTCGTCCTTCACCTGGGTGACCTTCCAGGACCCGGCCCACGAGGGCGAGGAAGACAGCCTCTGGCTGCCGTACCCGTACCTTTACGCCCAGTTGGGTGTGTATGGCGGCATGTCGCTGACCCCCCTGATCAGTGGGGTGGGCAGCGTGGATCTCCTGGCCCGGTTCAGCACCCTCTCCTTTCTCAACACAATCAGCGATTACATCTTCCAGATGCCTACCTACTGGGCCATGGGAGCCCGGGTGGGGATCCTGCGCGACAAGCTGTGGTCGCCCGCCCTGTCGCTCGTGGTACTCTACGGCAACATCACCCCTATCGAGGTGGGAACCTATAGCGAGGAAATCCAGGACACCATTCGGGTGAAGGCCTCGGCCCGGGCCACGGCCGTTTACCTGACCGCGTCCAAGAACTTCCTGATCCTGGAGCCATATCTCGGGATCGGCTATGTCAGCGGCAGCGCGGACGCCCAGTTCCGGCTGGGCCAGGACCCCTACCACGACCTCCTGAACCTGGAGGCCCCCTCCTTCCTGAAGACCACCCTGGGGGTGCGGCTCTCGGTGCTCCCTCTGGTGAGCGGCTTCGGCGAGGTGACCTTCGCCGGCAAGCACACCCTGTACGGCCTGGGCGTGAACCTCGGCTTCTAACCGGGGGAACAACCCCGTGGATTTCCGGCGGCTGAATCCCCTCACGCTGCTGGTGCTGGGGTACGGAGGCATCTCCCTGTTCGGGGCGTTGCTGTTGCTTTTGCCCTTTGCCCACCACGGCACCCTGAGCCCGGTGGATGCGCTTTACACCTCCACCTCAGCCCTGTGTGTCACCGGGCTCATCGTGAAGGACACGGC
>WGAB01000338.1 GCA_015489295.1 Caldifarciminota bacterium | reverse complement strand
CGAGCGGGGCATCATCCAGAAGGCCAACCTGATCGTGGCCACCCAGAACAACGCGGCCCGCATCGCCCTCAGCGTGGACAAGGCCGCCCGGGACCTGGTGCACCTGGACAACGGCAAGGTGGACGAGGGCCTGCTGAACTTGGTGGAAATGGCGTTCCGGGCCTACGACCCCTGCCACGCCTGCGCCACCCACAGTTTGCCCGGCGGCATTCCCTTGGAGGTTGAGATTCGGAATCCCCGGGGCGAGGTGGTGCACCGGATGACCACCTGAAGGGGGAAGGGGAGGGATGGCTCAAAGGCCGCTGTCGGGCGGCTCGTGGAAGGTATCGCCGGGGTTTCGCTGCTGGGCCACGTAGCGGCGCAGTGCCCGGGCCACGGGAGGCGGCACCAGGCTTTCAAAATCGCCGCCGAGGAAGGCGATTTCCTTGACCAGGCTGGAGGACAGGAAGGCGTACTCCTCGGAGGGGATCAGGAACAGTGTTTCCACCTCGGGGCACAGCCGGCGGTTCATCCAGGCCATTTTGAACTCGTACTCGAAGTCGGAAACCGCCCGGAGGCCGCGGACAATGGCCACGGCCCGGTGGGCCCGGGCGAAATCCACCAGCAACCCTTCCAGCTTTTCCACGGTGACGTTGGCAAACCCTTCGGTGACCTCCCGGATCAGGGCTACCCGATGGTCCAGGGGAATGAGGGGAGACTTTCGCAGGGGGTCTGCCACGGCCACCACCAGCCGGTCAAACAGGCGGTGGGCCCGCCGAATGATGTCCAGGTGCCCCAGGGTAATGGGATCAAAGCTCCCCGGGTATACGGCGATAGAAGGTGACTTTTGTGTCGCCAAGGACTACCTCCTTAAGAACCTCGAGGCCCGGTACCGGGCCGAGTTGGGTGTTCTTTCGGGTTTCCAGGATCAGGATGCCTTCCTCCGGCACCAGGAGTTGCCGGCAGTGTTTCAGGAGGTCGGCGTACCGGCCGAAGTGGTACGGAGGATCGGCGAAGATCAGGTCGAAGTGTTTGCCCTGCTGGGCCAGGCTGGCGGCCACCTTGAGGGCATCGCCGTGGATGACCACGGCCCGATCGTCGACGCCCAGTTCCTTGAGGTTGGTGTGGATGGTGCGGATGCCGCGCCCGGATTTCTCGACGAACCACACCTCCCGGGCACCCCGTGACAGGGCCTCAATGCCCACGGCTCCGCTGCCGGCGAAGAGTTCCAGGAACCGGCTTCCCTGGAGCAGGGAACCCAGGCGGTCGAACACGGATCGTTTCACCACCCCCTGCGTGGGCCGGATGCCCTGGGGGATCCGGATTTTCCGGCCCCGCAGGGTGCCGCCCGAGATCTCTGCGCCCCGCTTCATGACTCAATAGCCTACGGCCAGGCGGTCGGCGAGGAAAGGGGGCAGGCCAGCCTTCAGGATGGCCGCCTGGGCCTTTTCCACCGGGTAGGGCACCCGGCGGATCTCCACGGTTAACCGTTCGGAGTCCAGGATCAGGTAGGCAGCCCGGGGATCGCCGTCCCGGGGCTGGCCCACGCTTCCGGGATTGATCAGGTACCGGCCCTCGGGGTCCAGGTGCAGCGTGCCTTCATGCACGAGCAGGACTTCGGCTTCCGGGCCCCGGGACTCCTGGTACACCACCGGCACGTGGGTGTGGCCGAACAGGCAGATCCGGTGCTCGAAGAAGCGGAACTGCACCTGCGCCTCCTCCGGCCGGTGGATGTAGACCCATTCCAGGGGGTTGTGGGGAGAGGCATGAACGGCGCAGATCCCCGGCTCGAGGACGGCCGTGAGGGGGCGCTCGGCAAGGTAGCGCCGGGTTTCCGGGGTCAGATGGTGGTCGGTCCAGTCGATGGCCTGGCGGGCATAGGGGTTGAAAACCGTGCGTTCCTCCGGGTGAAGCACGGCGTAATCGTGATTGCCCATGAGGGCGGGGGAGGCCACCTGCTGCAGGTGGGCCACACATTCGTTGGGAAACGCCCCGTAGCCCACGGCGTCCCCCAGGAACACCACCTGATCTACGGACTCCTGGTCCAGGTGTTGCAACACGGTTTCCAGGGCATGGAGGTTTCCGTGGACATCCGAAAGCACGGCGTATCTCATGGGGGCCCCTCCTCCAGTTTCCTGCGGATGGCGTCCAGCACGCCGTTCACGAAGCCGGGCGATTTCTCGCCGGAATAGATCTTGGCCAGTTCCACGGCCTCGTTGATGGCCACCTGCGGGGGCGTTTCTGGCACGCCCAGGAGTTCAGCCAGGCCCACCTCCAGGATGGTGCGGTCCAGAAGCATCAAGCGCTTCAGGTCCCAGTTTTCCAGGGCGTTTTCCAGGAGTTCGGTGATCCGCTGGCGGTTGGCCTTGTAGGAGGCCACGATCTCCCGGGCCAGGGAGGCTTCATGGGCCTGGGCTTGTTCCCGCCGGAGGATGTCCTCCAGCACCGTCTCGGGGTCTTCGGCCATTTGATGGTGCCGATACAGGGCCTCCATGGCCATGACGCGGCCGCGGCGCCGCCCCTGAAACCGGTAAAACATGCTCAGCGTTCCGCGTTCCGGCGGTGGTACTGGGAGTGGGGCGCCAGGCGAAGGGTGTCGTGGTGGCCGCGGAGTTCCGTGTATTCGCCCACCACCGAGTCCAGGAGCACCATGTTCTCCACCTCGGCTGCGGTGTAGATGATGGAATTCCGGACGATGGAATGCCGAAGCTTGGCCCCGGATTCGATATAGGCGTAGGGCCCGATGATCGAGCCTTCGATGTCGACGCCTTCCTCAATGAGCACCGGGGGCAGGATCAGGCTGCCCGGGTATGTCGGCACCGGGGGATTCAAGCGTTCCAGCAGCACGGCGTTGGTGGCCAGCAGGGCCTCCATGGTGCCGCAATCCAGCCAGTTTTCGGGGTTCAGGCGGAGGGGCCTGGGGCGCCACCCCAGTTCCAGCATCCGCTGCAGGGCATCGGTCAGCTGAAACTCGCCTTTGCCGGTTTGGCTGGGCGTGCGGATGTCGTGCCGGATGATGTACTCCAGGGCATCGAACAGGAGGCCCGCCCGGGTGATGAAGTACACGCCGGCGATGGCCAGGTTGCTGGGCGGCTCAGCGGGTTTTTCCACCATGCCCACGATGTCGCCGGCCTCGTTGAGCTCCACCACACCGAAGCGCCGGGGATCTTCCACCTCGATCACCGCCACGAAGTCGCGGCCCTCGGCCACCTCCTGGTCGAAGGAACGGTCCACGATGGTGTCCCCCAGGATGATGAACACGGCCTCCTCTGGCTGCACCGCCTCGTGGGCCATGTACACGGCATGGCCCAGGCCCTGGGGATCCTCCTGCACCGAGAAGGTCACCGGCACCCGGGCGATGGTCTTCACGAACTCGGGCACCTCTTCCATCCAGGGGCTGATGATGAGGTGGAGGCCCTCCAGCCCGGGGAGGCTCTGGATGCGTTCCACGATGTGCTGGATCACGGGTTTTCCGGCCACCCGCAGCATGGGTTTGGGCGTGACATGGGTCAGGGGCCGGAGCCGGGTACCCTTGCCCGCCACCGGAATCACCGCCTTCATTGGCTCAACCTCCGTTTCAGTTCGTCGATCCGGGGAATGGCCACGGGATCCTGGTTGTACGCCTGGGCGAGATAGAGGCTCACGTAGTCGCCCAGGTACAGCAGGCTGAAGAGATGCTCCAGGGAGGTTTCGCCCCAGGGATGCACGTGGCTGGTGCCCATCACCGATTCTGCAATGAGGTCGGCGGTTTCCCTCATCCGGCGCTCAATGCGGGGATGGTCCTCCGGGAAATGCAGGAATACGGCCCAGATCTCCTCCACCAGGTCCTTGGGATGGATCAGGCCGGTGATCTCGTTGTGGTCCATCTCCGGCAGGGCGGCCGTGTGGGCGAAGGCCTTGCTGTTCTCGTTGATCTGGGTGTTCCAGCGATGGGCCACGGGGTAAAACCGCAGGGAGGCGTAGATGGCCGGTATCCGGAGGTAGAACTTGTTGGCCAGGTCCCGGGCCAGGGAGTCTTCCTGTTCCAGCTCTTCCCGAAGGTTCCGCAGGAAGCGGGGCAGGGGAGCCAGGTCCTCCTGCAGGAAGCCCGCCTGCTGCAGGAACCGGTACAGCGGGGTGAACAGGTACCCCAGGGCGGCCCGGGGAGGTAATCCCCGGGGGATTTGAACAAAGGCAGCCCCATGTTCTCGGGCCAGCGTTTCCAGCTGGCCGTTGGAGCTCACGGCGAAGATTTTGGCGCCCCGGCGTCGGGCTTCTTCAAAGCTGGACAGGGCTTCCTCCGTGTTGCCGGAGTAGCTGGTGACGAAGACCCAGGCGCCCTCCTTTACGAAGCCGGGGAGCCCATAGGAGGGGTACGACACCACGGGCACCGGCGCCTCGGGCATAAGCGCGGCCACCAGGGCGCCGGCAATGGCTGAGCCACCCATGCCGGTAAACACGATGGCCGTGGGCGGCTCGGGCCAGGGATCGGGCAGAGAAAACGTCAGAGCTTCCTCGATCTGGTCGGGCAGCGACCGGATCAGCCGGTGCATGGTTTCCATGGCTTCCATCATGAAACCTCCTTTTTACACCATCCAATCGACGGTGAGGTCCAGCCGTACCCAGCCCTGGGCCGGATAGCGATGGGTTCGGCCGTCCAGTTCAAGGGTCACGGCCATCTCAACCTGTCGGGTCCCGGGCCACGGCACGGCCAGTTCCAGCACTTCCTTGCAGCCCCATTGCCGGGGATCCAGATCCTGGGGATCGACCTCTACCCGGCCCTGGGGCAATCGGAATTGTACACGCACCCGGCCGCGGTGAAGGACCCGGGAACAGGGAAGCGAAAAGTCCAGCCGGAGGAACAGAAAGCGGTGGTCGAAGCCATAGTACACGGCCTGAAGGAGTTCGCCGGCCATGGCGGGATGGAGATGGAAAAACACCCGGCCCGCGTTTTTCCATTCCAGGTAGTGGGTCACCTGTCCGTCCAGGTAGGGCTGAAGAAGGCTGCGGGGTTTCTGAACCTGAGGGGTGGGCGAGGCTTTGATGGGCCTGCTCAGGTACGGCGGTACTGGCATCGCCAGGAGCTCAAAGGCCGAGGACAGGAGGGCACGAAACAGCCGGTCGAACACCGGCGCCAGGGGCGTCGGATGGTCTTCACCCAGCCACCAGAACCAGTCGGAGCCTTCGGCGGCGAAAAAGGCGTACAGGGCCTGTTGCTGGGGATCTGTGCTCGCCGGCCGTGGGAACCCTTCCGGGAGCCGGGGTTTCAGTTGCTGGCGGGCATCGCGCAGCACTTCCCAGGCCCGGCGTTTTTCCGGATGACCCATCCAGGTGTCAAAGGTGCCGTGGATCCAGGAACCCGGGGCCAGGTGATCCAGCGGCTCTGCGGGCTCCTGGGCCGCGAGGTCTCCCACGGTGGCCCACTCGAGATCGGGCGACCGGTCGACGGCCGTCAGTAGATGGCGCAGGAAGGCCATGCCGCCATGGCGGTACGCGACCCACGGGTTTTCACCGTCCAGGATCAGGGCCACGAAGCGGGCGTCAGGGGCCCGGCGGCTTCGGATTCGGGCCACCAGGTCGGCCGCAGCCTCCTCCGGTGTCCAGGTGCTGTACACGAAGCCGATCCGGTCCGACAGTTCGGTATCCCGGAATACCAGCGGCAGGTTCTGGTACGCGTACAGCCGGTACGGCGTTGCCCCGGGCCGGGTTTTGGCCAGGATTTGTTGATCGGTGGCGGCCCAGCGGAACCCGGTGTCCTGGATCAACCGGAGGGCGGCTTCGCTCACGGATCCCTCCGAGGGCCAGAGTCCGAAGGGATGGCTACCGAAAACCTCCCGGCCGCGGGCCCGCGCAGCCTCCAGGTGCAGCCGGGCGTCTTCCGGCCAGGCGATGCCGGGCACGGGTGGACCGGTGCCCCCGGCCTCGGTGTGGACCCCGGCGTCGATCAACAGGGGCAGGATGGGGTGGAAGTAGGGAGAAAGGGAGACCTCAATGTGGCCCTTCTGGGCCAGGGCCCGGTACATCTCGGGAACCCGCCCGAGGATTTCCAGTGCGGCGTGATACAGCACCTGTTTGTCGTTTTCCGTGAAGCCCTTTGCCTTCCGGGTCAGGGTTTCGAGCCCTGGATGGTCCCTTCGGGCCCGTTCCCCGGTGTACGACAGCACGAAGAGCACCTGAAGATCCCGGAAATCCTGGACGGTCCAGGTGTCTGGCCGTTCCCGGCGTTCATAGAGTTCCTGGTACCGGGGAAACCGGCCGATCTGGGTCAGCGGATGGGCGGCAAAGAAGTTCTGGAGAAGAAACTCCTGTTCGGCCGGGGTCAGGGCCTCGGCCGGCTTGAGGAAGTGCCGAAGGAACACGTCCTCGATGCGGTGCTGGAGGTAGTCGTCCCACTGGTCCAGGAGCACCGGTGAGAAGTTCACGGTCACCCGGCCAGCCGGGGTGTCCAGCAGAGTTCGGGCCACATCGTAGTACTCGCCGATGCCGTGGAGGAAGGTCCAGGGCAGGAGGGCTAAGGGCTTGGCCTGGGGCCGGGGAAAGGTGTACAGGGGCTGATGCATGTGCAGCAGAAGGGCGACCTTCATGGGGAGGGAATTAAAAAGTGGAGCGGGAGACGGGATTCGAACCCGCGACCCTCAGCTTGGGAAGCTGATGCTCTACCCCTGAGCTACTCCCGCCGGTGTTGCATATTATGGATAGAAGGCTTCCGGAAGTCAACGCTTGGAGGGGTCAGGTGTGAACCCGTCGGAAGGCCCAGAGGGCGGCCAGGAAGAACACGAGGTTCGGGAGCCAGGCCGAGATCACGGGGTGGAGTTGGCCGACGCCGGCCATGGATCGGGTGGCCTGCAGGAGCCCCCAGTAAAAGAAAGCCACAAACACGGCCAGGCCGAAGCCGTAGGCGCGGCCGCGGCCCCGCATCTCTACGGAGAGGGCCAGGGCGAAGAGCAGCACGATGAGGTTGGCCAGAGGAAAGGAGAACCGAACCTGGAGTTCCACCCGCTCGCGGTTGGTGTCAAACCCGGCCTGTTCCAGCGTGTGGATCAGTTGAACAAGGCCCCGAATGTTGAGTTCGTCCAGGCGGCGCCGCTTCTTCAGGAATTCCGCCGGGGTTTCGGTAAATTCGGGATAGGCCCGCGATACGAATACCGTTACCT
The DNA here is from genome assembly GCA_015489295.1 of Caldifarciminota bacterium. The sequence continues at coordinate 7,661 of WGAB01000338.1, read as the reverse complement.
TTCGGGGGCGACCCTGCTCGAAGCGGAACTCCGTGCCATGGCGCAGGTGCCAGTGGCCGTTGCGGAACACGGCCGTATCGGCATCCACCCGGAGCGCCACCCGGCCGAGGGAGTCCCGCTGGGTGATGGACGCGGCCACGGCCAGGGTTTCGTTGACCACCTTGCCGAAGTAGTACAGGGTGCCGCGGGGACCCAGGAAGGCCATGTCCCTGGGGCGTTTGATGGTTCGAGGGCTTTCCAGGTGCAGCTCGTAGGTTTTGATCTCGCGCACCCGATGCTGGGCCTCGGGGACCAGGAGTTCATTGACCCCGAAGGCCACGAAGGAAAGCAGCAGCCCGGAGGCCAGGAGGGGGGCCAGGAACCGGTACACCGAGACGCCCGCTGTTTTCACGGCCAGGATCTCAAAGCGCCGGGCCATTTCCCCGACGGAAAAGAAGGCAGCCAGCAGCGCCCCCACCGGAGAAAAGAGCACGTACAGGTACGGAATCTGGAACCAGTAGAACCGCACGATGGCCCAGGGAGGAGCCCTGCGGTCCACGAACTTGTCGAGCCGCTCAAAGAAGTTCACGATGATGAACAGGAAGATGACCGCGGCCACCATGATGAGGAACAGCTGAAAGAACTGGCGAAGCACGTAGCGGTCCAGGCGTTTGGGGTAGGGAAGGGCCATGGGGGTTACACCGGGATGTGGAAGGTTTCGGTGTACTCCTCCAGGTAATCGCGGAGGCCGTGGAGGGTAAGGTAGGGCAGGGTCTGGAATCCCGGCAGGCGGAGCAGGCCGTGGAGACCCCCGGTGAGGATCCGCCGGGGGAACCGCACCCCGAGCTCCTGCTCTCCCTGGGCCACGAGGTGCGAGAGGGCGCCCTCCAGGCCCCGGAGGATGCCGATTTCCATAGCCTCTTCGGGCGTGTGGCCAATGTAGCCCTCCACGCCCATCCACTGGAACCGGTCCAGCAGGTGGGCACGCCGGGTGAGGGCCTCCAACGAGGTTTCCGGACCGGGCAGGATGGCACCGCCCAGAAACTCACCGGTGCCCAGGATGAAGTCCACCGTCACCGCCGTGCCCACGTCGACCACCACGGCGTTCTGCTTCACACTGCGGCGAACGTAAAAGGCGTGGGCCAGGCGGTCGGTTCCGAGGCGGGTGGGGTCCTGGTAGTGCACCCGGAAGGGAATCTGGTCGCCGTATACCAGTTCCAGCGGCGGCCGACCGGTGATCTGATGCAGCACGCGTTCCACCCCGCTGCGCAGATGGGGCACCACCGAGCAGTAAACCCCAAAGTCTCCCTCGCTCCAATCGGCCAGAAGGTCCAGTGCGGTTTCCGTGGAAAACTCCAGGGTGCTCATGGACCGGACGTCCACCAGCCGATGCCGATCGAAGAGGCCGAAGTTCACCGACGTGTTGCCCAGGTCGGCGGCAATCACCTTCTGCATCTTCAGGTTTTCAGAGGCTGTTTTTGGGCTGCAGGAAACAGCACGTTGTTCAAAATCAGCCGGTAGCCCGGGGAGTGCTTGTGCAGGCTCAGGTCGGTAGGGGGATCGCCGATGAAGTGCTGGTAATCCTCGGGGTCGTGGCCGCCCAGAAAACTGAAAAAGCCTTTGCCGTAGTTGCCGTAAATGTACTTGGCCTCATCGGTGCCCAGGACTTCGCCCATCACCACCACGCCCTCCTTCAGCTTGTCTTTGCGAAAGCCCGTGTCCTGGCCCAGGAATTCCTTGACCACCCGGGTGTGGTTCTGGGTCAGGATGGTGGGCACGGGGTCGAATTTGGCCGAGAAGTCGAACAGGGTGAAGTAGGTGTTGGGGCCGCGGCGCGCCGCCTCACGGGTGACGTCCACGTCGGAGTGCTCGTACATCAGGGGATCGGTGTAGATCCGGAAGTTCTGGAAAGCCAGGGTCTGGGAAAAGTCCAGTTTCTGCTGGGCCTGGGGATCCGGCGGATCGCCGTCAAAGGGGGTGGCCACGATGTCTACCGGGCCCGCGGCCAGGGCGATGTCCAGGGTGATGGGGGCCGAGCACATGGCAAACAGGAAACCACCCCGCCGCACAAACTCCCGGATCTTCAAGGCCACGGCGTGCTTCAGCTGCCATACCTTTTGAAAACCCAATTCGTGGGCCAGCTGGGTGAGGACGGCCACCTGGCGCCGGTACCAGTCGGCGTTCCGGTAGGAGGCATAGAACTTGCCGAACTGGCCGGTGAAATCCTCGTGGTGCAGATGGAGCCAGTCGTACTCGTCCAGCCTGCCCGCCAGGATGTCGCGGTCATAGATCCGGTCGAAGGGAATGTGCGCGTAGGTCAGAGCCAGGGAAACGGCGTCGTCCCAGGGCTCAGCATAGGGCGGGATGTACACGGCCACGCGGGGGGCTTTTTCCAGTACCACCCGGTTCATGTTGGCCTGGTCGATCTCCTGGTAGATCTGCTGCACCTGGGTGGCCGATAGGGGTTCGGTGGTCACCCCCAGAAGCTGGGCGTAGTTCTGGATCTCCGGCGATGCCTGGACCAGGAAGCTGCCGCCCCGATAGTTCAGCAGCCATTCGGTTTCCAGGCCCAGTTCCAGCGCGTGATAAGCCACGCCGTAGGCCCGCAGGTGATCGGCCTGTTGGGAGTCCATGGGAATCAGCAGATGGGATTGTGCGCCTCCTGCGCCGAGCCCGCCCAGGAGCCCTAAGATTGCCAAAATCCGCTTCATTCCGCCCCTTATAATACTCGGAGCACTACGGCAAGTGCAAGGAACCCCCATCAAACCCAAGGAGGATGCAATGGATAGGGTCAAGGTGCTCATCCTCGGCGCCGCCGGTCGCGATTTCCACAATTTCAATGTGTTTTTCCGCAACAATCCCCAATTTGAAGTGGTCGGCTTCACCGCAACCCAGATTCCCGACATCGAGGGTCGGCTGTATCCGCCGGAACTGGCCGGCGAGCAGTACCCTGAGGGCATCCCGATTTATTCGGAGGACGATCTGGAAACCCTGATCCGGGAAAAGGATGTGGACCTCGTGGTCTTCGCCTATTCCGACGTTTCCCATGAACATGTGATGCACCTGGCCTCCCGAAGCCTGGCCGCCGGGGCCGACTACATGCTGCTGGGGGCCCGGCACACCATGCTGGAATCCTCCCGACCCGTGATTGCCGTGGGGGCCGTGCGAACGGGCTGTGGCAAAAGCCAAACCACCCGCCGGGTGGCCGAGATCCTGAAGCAGCACAACCTGAAAACCGTGGTGGTCCGCCACCCGATGCCCTACGGAGACCTCCGGCAGCAGGTGGTGCAGCGGTTCGCCACCTTTGAAGACCTGGACAGGTACCACTGCACCATCGAAGAGCGCGAGGAATACGAGCCCCATCTACGACGGGGCAACGTGGTATACGCCGGTGTGGACTACGAAAAGATCCTGCGGCAGGCCGAGCAGGAGGCCGACCTCATCCTCTGGGACGGGGGCAACAACGACATGCCCTTTTTCCGTCCGGATCTCTTCATCGTGGTGGCCGATCCCCATCGCCCGGGGCACGAACTCACCTATCACCCGGGTGAAACCAACCTGAGGCTGGCAGACATCGTGGTGATCAACAAGATCGATACCGCGTACCCGGAGGGGGTGGAGGAGGTCCGCGACAACATCCGCGCCGTCAATCCAGGGGCCGTGATCGTGGAGGCGGCGTCGCCGGTGTTTACCGAGAACCCCGACCTGATCCGCGGAAAACGCGTGGTGGTGGTGGAGGACGGCCCCACCACCACCCACGGTGAAATGGGATACGGCGCCGGCGTGGTGGCAGCCCTGAAATTCGGCGCCGCCGAACTCGTGGATCCGCGCCCCTATGCTGTGGGCTCCATCAAGGAGGCCTACGAAAAGTATCCGCAACTGGAAACCGTGTTGCCGGCCCTGGGCTATTCCGATCGCCAGCTCCAGGAACTGGAGGAAACCCTGAACGCCATCGAGGCCGATGCCGTGGTGGTGGCCACCCCCATCGATCTCGGCCGGGTGCTCCAGCTCAATAAGCCGTATGCCCGGGTGTACTACGAACTCCAGGAGATCGGCACGCCAAACCTGGAGGAACTGATCGACCGGTTCCTGGAGGAGAAGGGCCTGTACCGCAAGTAACGGGGTACCGGCGGACCCGGCCGTAAACTTGGGTGGGAGGTGACACCATGATCCCGGTTTTTGCGCTGATGCTTTTGGCCCAAACCCACCTGACGGTGTACGAGGCTGGGTTCGCCGTGGTGGAAGAACCGCGGTCCTTTTCCCTCAGGAAGGGTGTTCAACGCATTCCAACCGCTCAGTTGCCCCTGGCCCTGGAACCCACGAGTGCCAGCCTCCTCCTGAAGGGAGCCGAGGTGCTGGAAAAACGGTTCTCGTTTCCTCTGACCGGCACCGAACCCCCACTGGAAGACGCCCTCGGCCGGGTTCTGGAGGCGGTCCTGGAGGAGGGTGAGGCGGTGGCCGGTACCCTGGCCCTGGTGGCCCCCGGCCATCTTCTGCTCCGCACCCGCCGGGGTGTGGTGGCCGTGGCCCGGAACCGGATCCTGCGGTGGGCCCTGAAGGAACCCCCCTGGACCCTTCCGGCGACGCCGGTGATCCACTGGACGGTAAAGGCCGACCGGGCCGGGCAAACCCGGGGGACCCTGACGTATCTTACCCAGGGTTTCCGGTGGAACGCCCATTATGTGGCCGATCTGGAGGACCAGCAGCGCCTCCGGCTCACCGGCTGGATCCACCTGCAGAACGAGTCCGGAAAGACCTATGCTGACGCCTCGGTGGTCCTGGTGTCAGGCCAGGTACATCGGGTGACGCAGCCCCTGAGGGGCACCAAAACCCTGGCCATGGAGAGCCGGGCCCCTTCCCAGGCCCTGTACCCCGTGGAATCCCCGGTGGGCGAGTACCATCGGTATACCCTGCCCGGTCGTTACACCCTGCCCAGCCGCGAGGCCCTGGAAGTGAAACTGCTGGATCGATCCAGTGTGCCTGCCCGGTTCCGGTACGTGTACCGCCAGGGCGAAACCGTAGACTGGCAATTGCGGTTTGTGAACCCGGCGGAACCCATGCCCGCAGGACGAATCCAGGTGTACACCCGCGACCAGGGCCAGCGGGTGCTCCTGGGAGAGGACTGGATTCCCCACACTCCCCGGGGAGACACCGTGACCGTTTCCCTGGGCGTCGCCTACGATCTCAGGGCCAGAGAAAGCCTGGAACGGGAAGAGCGGGTGGCGCCCCAGGTTTGGGAACGTACCTGGAAGATCACGCTGCAAAACTTCAAGGACCAGCCGGTGGACATCGAGGTGGAACGTTCGGTTCCGCCGGGTTCCGAACTCGTTGATTCCAGTGTGCCTCCGGTGCGGTCCACCGCCAGGACCCTGGTGTTCCGGCTGCGGGTGCCGGCTCGAGCCCGCACCGTGCTGGAATACACCCTGAGGAGCCGGTAAAGGAGAGGAGACCATGACCCGAGAGGAAGCCCTGCAACTCGTGCGCCGATACCTCAAAAACGAAAACCTGGTCAAACACGTGCTTGCCACCGGGGCCTGCATGCGCCGGCTCGCTCCCCGGTTTGGCGGCGACCCCGAGCGCTGGGAAATCGCCGGCATCCTCCACGACCTGGACTACGAGTTCACCAAGGACGATTTTGACCGGCATGCCCGGGAAACGGTGCGCATCCTTCGGGAGGAGCTGGGCTTTCAGGACGAGGAGGTCCTGAACGCCATCCTGGCCCATGCCGAGAAGAAACCCCTCGAAACCCCGATGGAACGCGTGCTCTATGCTGTCGATCCCACTACTGGCTTCATCGTGGCCTGTGCCCTGATGCATCCAGAAAAACGCCTGGCTGCCCTGGACCTCGGCTTTATGAAGCGCCGCTTCAAGGAAAAACGCTTTGCCCGCGGGGCCGACCGGAACCAGATCCGAAGTATCGAAGAAACCGGCCTGGACCTGGATACCTTCCTTACGGAATGCCTGGAGGCCATGAAGGAAATCCACGAGGAACTGGGCCTCTGAAAATTCCACCGCCCATGCTGGCCACCAAAGCAGAAGAACACCACCCACCCGGGCCGGAACGCTGGGTGACGGTGAAGGTGGTGTACGGGCTGCCGGAGGCCCAGATCGTTAAGGGCTACCTGGAAAGCAACGAGATCCTGGTGCACCTGGACTACGAGGCCCTGGGCAAGATCTACGGGTTTACCGTGGACGGGCTGGGGCAGGTCCGGATCCAGGTGCCGGAAAGCCAGGTGGAAGAGGCCCTGGAACTCCTGGCCAGGGTGGAGGAACCGTGAAACTGTACTTTACCCGCCGCGAAGTCGCCCGCATTGTGGGGGTTTCCCCGGAAACCCTGAAAACCTGGGAGCGGTACCTGCCGCTGCAGCTCCGGGTGCGCGGGGGACGCAAACTGTACACCCGCAGGGATGTGGAACTCGTGGTACAGGCCCACCGGCTGATGAAGCAACGGGGGCTGGCCCTGAAGGACGTGGCCGCGGCCCTGGAATCCTATCGCCGGGAAGGGGATCAGGACCCCTGGGAGTTCCGTACCCTTCGGGAAACCCTGCAGGACGAACTGAGGGTGCTTCAGCGCGAACTTCGCCGTTTGATCCATCGTTTCCAGAGCCTCCTGGAAAAGGAAGAGGAGAAGAAGCCGTGAACCTGTGGGACGCCGCCCTCCTGGGCATCGTCCAGGGTGTTACCGAGTTCTTGCCGGTGTCCAGTTCAGGGCACCTGGTGCTGTTCCAGAGCCTGTTCCACTGGAATCCACCAGGGATCGGCCTGGAGATCACCGTGCACTTTGCCACGGCGCTGGCCGTGCTGCTCGTGCTCTGGAAGCCCGTGCTCAGCCTGTTTCGCTTTGAAGGTCCGTGGACCCGCTGGCCCCTGACCCTGGTGGTGGTGGCCACGATTCCAGCGGCCGTGGTGGGCCTCCTCTTTGAGCGCCCGCTGGAGGCCTACTTCGACCGGCCGGAAACCCTGCCGGGCTTCTTCCTGTTGACCACGCTGCTGTTGTTTGCCTCCAACCTGCGGAAGGGAACCCGCTCTGTGACCCTCCGGGACGCCTTCCTCATCGGCCTGGCCCAGGTTCTGGCCCTGTTTCCCGGGGTCTCGAGGTCGGGGACCACCATCACCGCCGCCCTGCTCCTGGGGATTGCTCCGCGGGAGGCCTTTTCCTTTTCGTTTCTGATGCTCCTGCCCGCCGTGGGCGGCGCCGTGCTGCTCAAGCTCACGGAAGGCGGCCTTGCCCTCGGCGGGGCGGAGGGTGTGGCCTTTGTGGCCGCTCTGGTTACCGGAACCCTGGCCCTGTGGGTGCTCCGGGGGGTGGTGGTGGCCCGGAAACTGCACCTGTTTGGCTTCTACACGCTGCTGGTGGCGTTCTTCTGCTGGTGGCGGTTCTAAAAAAACGGGGCGCGACGCAGGCGCGCCCCGAAGGTTTCTACCGACCGCAACGGCTTACCGGAGCTGGATAAACCGTACCGTTTGGGTGTCCCGATCTCCCTGGATCCGCAGGAAGAATACGCCGCTTCCCATCGACCGCAGGTCGAGCACCACGCTCCGCTGTCCCTCGATACGCCAGGAGCGCAGATGGCGCCCGGCGACATCCAGCACCTCCAGGGTCCGGGTCCCTTCGGGCAGGTGGTCGATCCGAAGGATGCCCTTGACCATCGTGGGCATCTGCAAAGGACGGCTCGGCCCGG
>WGAB01000337.1 GCA_015489295.1 Caldifarciminota bacterium | reverse complement strand
CCGGTCTGGTAATACACCTCCAGGGCGCGGGTGATCCGGATCCAATCGGCGGGATGCACCCGGCGAGCGGTTTCGGGGTCCACCCTCTGGAGTTCCTCGTGCAGCGGCTCACCGCGGTGCCAGCGCTCCAAGAGGCGCCGACGGATCTCGGGGTCCGTCCGGGGGGCCCGAAACAGGCCCCGGAACAGGGCATAAAGGTAAAGAGGCGTGCCGGCTACCACGAGCACCGGTCGCCCTTCCTGCCGTGCCCTCTGGATCTCCTGCTCGGCCAGTTGGCGGAAGGTGTAGGCATCAAAGAACTCGGTGGGCTCTAAAAAATCCACCAGCCGGAACCGGTGGCGCACCTCCCGAGGCGGCTTGTTCGTGCCGATCTCCAGGTGCCGGTAGATCTTCCGGGAATCGGCCGAGATCACCACCAAACGGGGGAACTCCTCCAGGAGTTGCAGCACCAGGTGGGTTTTGCCGGAGGCGGTGGGCGCCACCAGCACCGGCACCCGGCTCAGGGTTTCTTCGGCCACCGCAGCACCTCCACCCGCACCCGGGCGTTCCGCCGGAGCATCCGGATCTTTTTGGCTGCTGCGTAGGAGAGGTCAATGATCCGGCCCTTCACGAAGGGGCCGCGGTCGTTGATGCGGACCACCACACTCAGGCCGTTTTCCAGGTTGGTAACCTTCACGATGGTGCCGAAGGGCAGCCAGGGATGGGCGGCTGTGAGCCGGTACATGTCAAACACCTCGCCCGAGGCGGTTCTCTTGCCGTGGAACTTCGGGCCGTACCAGGAAGCGATCCCCTCCTCCACATAGCGCCCGCCCACCCGCCGGGGTGTGGCGCAGGCCGCAAGCAGCACTGCGCCCAGGAGAACAGCTTTCGGAAGGGATCGGTTACGTACCCAGGTGGTCATAGCCGAGGTGCCCCACGGGAATCTCCTGGCCCGACCGGCGTTTCAGCAACACCCCGGGGGCGAACCCGGGCCGCACCTCGCCGATCACGGTCACGGGCACCCGCAGATTCTCGATCTTGCGGTACTCTTCGGGGCTCAGGGTGAACGCCACCTCCAGCTCCTCGCCGGAGGCCAGGGCGAACTCGGTGGCGTCGGCATGGGTGCGGCGGGTGAATTCCAGGAGGGCTTCGTGCAAAGGCAGTTTTTCCTCGTGGATCACGATTTCCACATCGCTCCGCCGGGCCATCCGGTACAGGTCCTTGCCCAGGCCGTCGGTGATGTCAATGGCCGCATGCACCCGGGCCAGTTGCAGGATGTACTCCATGTCCTTGATGCGGGGCCAGGGGTTCCGGAACTTGTCAATCAGGGGATCGGTGATGCTGCTGCCCAGGGAACGCCGGAGCTCCGGGTTCTGGAGCAGACGGAGGCCTGCCGCCGACCGCCCCAGGTCGCCGGTAACCACGAGGACATCGCCCTCCTGGGCCTGGGACCGCAAAAGCCCCTTGCCAGATTCCACCTCGCCCAGCACCACGATGGTCAGGGCCAGCCGCTCACCCCGGGTAAGGTTGCCGCCGGAGGGGGAAATGCAGTACTCCTGGTTCAGGTCGCGGAAGCCGTTGTAGATTTCCACGGTGTCGTTCAGGGTCAGGGACGGGGGCACCTCCAGGTTGATGAGGTAGGTCAGCGGCACGGCGCCCACCGAGGCCAGGTCGGACAGGGCGAGGGCCAGGGACCGGTGGCCCACATCCCGCAGGTTCAGGAACTCCAGGGTGAAGTGGACCCCCTCGCGGTGGGCATCAATGGACACCACCATTTCCCGGCCCGGAATCTCTTTAAGGTGCACGCAGTCTTCCCCCGGGCCAATGGGCACCCGTTCGCTCTGCACGAAAAACTTGGCCAAACGCTCGGTCCAGCGATCTTCGTCCATCGGAGCCATGGGATTTAGTATAACCCTTACACCAGGCCCTGTTGGGGCAACAGGTCGATTTCGTCCACGGACACATGGGCCGGCTCGGTGGCCACCTTGACCACCACCCGGGCCACATCCTCAGGGGTCAACATGCGGCGCGGATCCGCCGACATGCCGATGGTTTCCCAGAGCGGCGTGGCCACCGGGCCGGGGTTCACCAGGATCACGCGGATGCCCCGGCCGCGGACCTCCTCCCGGAGGGCCGTGACCATCCCCCGGAGCCCGAACTTGGTGGCACAGTACAGCGACCAGTGGGAAAAGGCCTCCTTGGCGGCAATGGACCCGATGTAGACCAGCGTGGCGCCTGTCCCAAGGTGGGGCAGCAGTTCACGGGTGAGGAGAAAGGGCGCCCGCAGGTTGACGGCCACGAGGTCGTTGAAGTCTTCCAGACTCAGGTGTTCCAGGGGCCCCACGCGGGCGATGCCAGCGTTGAACACGGCAATGTGCGGAGGGCCCAGGGAGTCCAGCACCTGCCGGGCCAGTTGTGCTACAAAGGCAGGATCCCGGAGGTCGCCGGCCAGCCAGTGGACCGTGGTGCCGCGGGAGGCCAGGTCCCGGGCCAGGGAGGCCAGGAGATCGGCGCTGCGGGCGGTGAGGAACAACGCCCGGTCGGGCCCGGCGAACGCCTGAGCCAGGGCCCGGCCGATGCCCTTGGAGGCGCCTGTGATCAGCACGGTTTCAGCCAACGCTCTGCCCCTTCAAGCCGATCAGGCTCAGGAATTCCATGCGGGTGTGGAGGTTGGTGCGGAACACGCCCAGCATGGCACTGGTCACCATCACATGGTTCTGCTTGCGCACGCCCCGCATCACCGAGCACAGGTGGGTGCCCTCAATCACTACGGCCACGCCCTGGGGTTCCAGGAAACGCTGCAGGGTTTCAGCGATCTCCACGGTCATCTTCTCCTGGATCTGGAGCCGTCGGGCGTACATGTCCACGATGCGCGGGATCTTGGAAAGGCCGATGATGCGGCCGTTGGGGATGTAGGCCACATGGGCCTTGCCGAAAAAGGGCAGCATGTGGTGCTCGCACAGGGAGTAGTACTCGATGTCCTTGACAATGACCATCTCGTTGTAGGCGGTATGGAACAGGGCATCGCCGATGATCTCTTCCGGGCTTTCGTGGTACCCCACGGTGAGCTCCTGGAACATGCGGAACACGCGCTCGGGGGTCTTGCGAAGCCCCTCCCGTTCGGGGTCTTCGCCGATCTCCTCCAAAAGGGTCCGGATGGCCTGCTGGAAACGCTCAGGATTCACAGGCTTTTCCCTCCGATTTCAAAGAAGTTGTTGCGGGTTTCGCGGACATGCAGCAGGGCCAGCGGTGGCCGAAGCCCCTGGAGTTGCTGCCACAGATAAAGGGCCAGGTTTTCGGTGGTGGCGGGCTGGTGCCGAAAGGTCGGCACCTCCTGGTCCAGCCACCGGCACTGCAGGGGCCGGAGCACCTGGAGCACAGTGCGGTCCAGCGCGGCCAGGTTTGCTACGCGGCCCAGGGGATCCAGGGGACCGTACACACCCACATACACCAGGTAATCGTGGCCGTGCCCCCGGGGGTGGAAGCACTTGCCGAAGAGCCGGCGGTTCTCCTCGTCGCTCAGGTGTTCGGAGCGCAGGCGGTGGGCCGCCGAGAACCGGTACCGGCGCCCGAGGAGCGCCTGGTCTCGGCCTTCCTCATCCTCCTCGCCGTAAAAATCGGCAAAGAGGTCCTCGGTTTCGTGGACCCGCACGCGGTACAGCCGAACGCCCTCCGGCAGCAGGGGCTGAACCAGGCGGAAGATGACCCGGGCCAGGTTCTCGGTGGTGGGCAGGGTCTCACGGAACTCGGGCAGGTCTTCGTTCAGGTTCCGGTGATCGAAGCGCTCGATCACGCGGTTGCCGATGCGTTTGAGTTCGGCGAGGTTCATCACCATGCCGGTTTTGGGGTCCACCGGCCCCTCCAGGGTCACCTCCACCACATAGTTGTGGCCATGGGTGCGGACACAGGCGCCGAAGGCCTCCCGGTTCTCCTCTTCGCTCCAGCCGGGCACCTCGTACCGGTGGGCAGCGGAAAAGTAGAAACGACGCGTGATGCGCACCATAGCAGGGGAATTATAACGGAGCCCTGCGGTTGCCGGTTCCCGGGGCTCCTACGGCTTGCATGGTCTGCCGAAGGCTGTAAAATCTGGAAAACCTCAGCACAAAAAGGAGGTTTCAACCATGAGGCTTTTCGCGGTGCTGTTGGCTTTGATGGTGGCTTCTCCTGCGCTGCACGCCGGTGACTTCAAGTATGTGGGGGCCAAATCCTGCAAGGTGTGCCACAAGAGCAAGAAGTACGGGGACCAGTGGACCAAGTGGCTGAACGGTCCCCACGCCAAGGCCTTTGAGGCCCTGCAGACCGACAAGGCCAAGGAGGCGGCAGCCAATCTGGGCATCGACGATCCCACCAAATCCGAGAAGTGCCTGGTGTGCCACACCACGGGCTTTGGCAAGGGAGGCTATGCCTTAGACGCGAAGCCGGCCCACAACGCCAAGTTTGAGGGTGTGGGCTGCGAAGCCTGCCACGGCCCGGGTTCGGCCTACAAGAAGATGACCGTGATGAAGAAGATCGCGGCCGGCGAGTACAAGCCCGAGGACTATGGCCTGGTGATCCCTAGCGAGCAAACCTGCCTGCAGTGCCACGGCACGGGCAAGGGCTGCCCGTTTGAGAAGGAGTTTGACTTCGCCAAGATGTACCCGCAGATTGCCCACCCGCTGCCGGAGAAGTAAGCCGCAACGGGACGGTTTTTACGCGGGCGGGGCGGCGTCCGAGGACGCCGCCCCGCCCGCGTTTTCGTCTCTAAAACCTCTCAGCCGATGGGCGCCGAAGAACGCACCAGGTCCAGAAAGAACTCGTGGATCTCCGGCGTCGGTACCACCTCGGGATGGAAGGTGGCCCCCAAAAACGGACCCTGGCGGACCAGCAC
>WGAB01000336.1 GCA_015489295.1 Caldifarciminota bacterium | reverse complement strand
GTGTGGGACGGATCGCCCCCCATCAACTGGGCCAGCAGATAGGCCACATCCGCGTAGTTGTACTGGGTTTCGTGGGCATGGGGATCGGCTTCAAAGCCGAGGTCTTCCACAAGGTACTGCACCACATTTTTGCCGTTGGTGCTGGCGGTGCCGGTGTCGTACAGGGTTGCAGCCAGCAGAAAGTTCCAGTCGGACTGGAAATTGAAGGCCACCCCCTGCTCATGGAGCATCTGGGCAAAGGTCACCAGAGCCTCGCGGTACTGCCAGAAGGCTTCGGTATCCGCCACGAAATCAGGATACCCGGCGGCGGGTTCCTCGTTATGGCAAACGATGGAAACCAGGATGGGCGGATAGGAATCCCCTGGCGCCTTCCAACCCCCGATTCCCAAAAGCAGTAAGATCCACCCCATGCTTCAAGGTTGAAGGACGCGCGGGCAGGGTTCAACCCCGGGGGTGGTGCTTTTTGTATTCTTCCAGCAGGGTTTGCACGGAAAGACGGGTGTAAATCTGGGTGGTGGCGATGTTTTTGTGGCCCAGGAGTTCCTGGATGGACCGCAGGTCGGCCCCGTGGTCCAGGAGGTGCGCGGCGAAGGAGTGGCGCAGCATGTGGGGATGCACGCCGAACTGCAGGGCCAGGGTTTCAAAGGCCTTGCGGACCCGTCGCCAGAGGTCCACGCGGCTCAGCGGGTTGCCCCGGCGGGTGACGAACACCCGGTCGGTTTTGGGGTTCAGGTGGATCCGCAGGGCCAGGTAGTCCTGGAGCGCCCGGGCCGCGGGTCGGCCCAGGGGCACGATCCGTTCGCGGTTGCCCTTGCCCAGTACCCGGAGTTCCTGCCGCCCGAGGTCCACCCGGTCAAAGGTCAGGTTCACCAGTTCCGAGGCGCGGAGCCCGGCAGAGTAGAGGAGTTCCACGATGGCCCGGTCGCGGGCCTCCAGGGGAGTTTTGGGTTGCCAGCGGTCCAGCATGTCGCGGAGCACCTCTTCGGGCAGGGCCTCGGGCAGGTCCTTTTCGGGCTTCAGGCCGGCGATGCCCCGCACGGGGTTTACCGCCACGAGCCCCTCCCGCTGCAGGAAGTGGTAAAACCGGCGCAGGGCCGAGGCCTTGCGCTGCACGCTGCGGCGTGCGAAGCCGTAGCGCAAAAGGTCGGAAAGGAACGCCCGCACATCGGCCCGGCGGGCCTCCAGGGGCGAGGGGATGCCCAGGTTCTCCTCCAGGTACTCAAAGAACTGTTCCAGGTCGCGCCGGTAGGCCGCCACCGAGTTCTCCGAGAGGTTGGCCTCGGCCCGCAGGTAGGTCAGGAACCGTTGGAGGAGATCTCCTGAAGCCACCGGTCCAGTTCCTCCAGGGCGCGCTCCACGATGAACTTCCGTTTGGCCGCCTTTTTGAGCCCCCGGGGGATGTCCAGGATCAGGCCGAAGTTGGCGTTCATGGGCTGGAAGTGTTTGGGAGGGGCGGTAGTGATGTAATGGATCAGCGCGCCCATCATGGTGTGCAGCGGTGGCACCACCGGGGGCTTGCCCTGGACCAGGCGCGCGGCGTTGAGGCCCGCGAGAAGCCCGCCCATGGCCGCCTCGGTGTAGCCCTCGGTGCCCACCAGCTGGCCCGCGATGAACACATTCTCCCGCATCTTCAACTGGAGCGTGGGCTTGAGGATGGCTGGCGCCTTCAGATAGGTGTTGCGGTGGACGGCGCCGTACCGCAGGAACTCGGCGCGCTCCAGCCCGGGGATCATCCGGAACACCCGTTTCTGTTCCGGAATCCGCAGCTGGGTTTGGAAGCCCACCAGGGAATAGGCGGTGCGGTCGCGGTTCTCGGGCCGCAGCTGGACCACGGCGTAGGGCTGTTTGCCGGTGCGGGGGTCCTTGAGTCCGATGGGCTTCAGGGGGCCGTAGCGGAGGGTGTCCAGGCCCCGGCGGGCCATTTCTTCAATGGGCAGGCAGCCCTCAAAGTAGGGGATCTTTTCGTCAAAGTGGGGCTGGTGTTTCTCGGCGTGCACCAGGGCGTCCACAAAGCGCTCGTACTCCTCGCGGGTCATGGGCGCGTTTAGGTAGGATTCCTCGTCCAGGCCGTGGCGGTCCTGGAAAAAGAGTTTGGAGTAGTCCAGGGTGTCGGCATCCACGATGGGGGAGATGGCGTCGTAAAAGGCCAGGGTCTCCTCGCCGGTGATCTCCTTCAGTTTCTCGGCCAGGGCCGGGGAGGTGAGGGGCCCGGTGGCCACGATCACGATCTCGTTTTCCGGGATCTCGGTCATCTCTTCCCGGTGGATCCGCACCAGAGGGTGCTGTTCCAGGGTTTCGGTGATGTGGCGGGCGAAGATTTCCCGGTC
>WGAB01000335.1 GCA_015489295.1 Caldifarciminota bacterium | reverse complement strand
TATGCTATGGGGCATGATGAACCTGTGGATGGTGGCGGTGCTGCTGGCCTCCGGGCTGTACCGCGTGTCCTTCCGCTTTCGGCCGCCGGTACCGGCTCAACGGGTGACCCTGGCCGGCACCTTCAACAACTGGAACCCTGAGGCCCAGCCCATGCAGGACCCGGACGGTGACGGCGTGTACGAAACCACCCTGCTGCTGCCTGCCGGCACCTACCAGTACAAGTTCGTGGTCAACGGCTCCCGGTGGTACGAAGACCCCCATGCCCTTTCCTACGCACCCGACGGCTTCGGCGGCCGCAACTCGGTGCTGCAGGTGGCGCCGGGGCTGTTTCCAGAAGTCCGGATCCAGCAGGACGACGGCCACATCCTCCGGGAACTCGTGCGCTTTGACCCCGGCCGGGCCTTTTACCTGAACGCCTTTGCGCCGGGCTCGCTCCGGGTGCTCGTGGAAACCGCCGCCGGAGATGTGGCCCGGGCCGTGGTGGCCGTAGGCGGCGATTCCGTGCCCCTCCACCGCGAACCCTATCCCGATCTCCGCGACCGCTTCCTCGGCACCATGCCCGAGGCGGAAAACCTTTCGGTAATCCTCCAGGACGGCGATACCGCCCTCGTGTTCCGGGTGCGCCGTCCGGCCGCCGGCTACCCCCGGTTCCGCGTGCCCCGCTGGGCCCGGGGTAGGGTGGTGTACCAGATTTTTCCGGACCGGTTCCGGAACGGTGACCCCACGAACGACCCGCCGAACACCCGGCCCTGGCGCTACGAACCCCTGCGGCCGCCCGAGGGCTGGTTCGCCTTTTACGGCGGCGACCTCAAGGGCATCACCGACACCCTGGCCTATCTCCGCGACCTCGGCGTTTCGGTGCTCTACCTGAACCCCATCTTCGCCTCGCCCTCCAACCACGGCTACGACATCACCGACTATTTCCAGATCAACCCGCGCCTCGGCACCCTTGCCAACTTTGACTCCCTGCTGCACCGGGCGCACCGCCTGGGCCTCCGGGTGATCCTGGACGGTGTGTTCAATCACTGTTCCGACCAGCATCCCTTTTTCCAGGATGTCCGCCGCCAGGGCCCGGAATCGCCTTACTACGACTGGTTCATCATCAAACGCTGGCCCTTCCCCGAACACTTTGACGACCAGCACAAGCCCCTGGACTACTACGAGTGCTGGTGGGGCTTCGGCAGCCTGCCCAAGTGGAACCACCAGAACCCGAAGGTTCGGGAATACCTGCTCCAGGCCGCCGAGTTCTGGACCCGGCGCGGCATTGACGGCTGGCGCCTGGATGTGCCCAACGAGGTGCCCCACGACTTCTGGAAAGAGTTTCGGCGGCGGCTCCGGGCCATCAATCCCGACCTTTACATCGTGGGCGAGATCTGGCAGATCGGCCCGGAATGGCTCCAGGGCGACGAGTTTGACGCCCTCATGAACTATCCCCTGGCCGGCGCGATCCAGGCGTTCGCCCGGGGCACGGTGCCGGCGGACCGGTTCCGGCAACAGGCGGCCGGCGTGTACGGCGCCTATCCCCCGGAGGTGGCGCCCGTGCTCTTCAATCTGCTGGACAGCCACGATACACCCCGCATCCTGACCCAGCTCCAGGGCGACACGGCCCGCCTGCGGCTTGCGGTGGCCCTGCAGATGACCCTGCCCGGGATGCCCGTGGTCTATTACGGCGATGAGGTGGGCATGGAGGGCGAAAAGGATCCGGATTGCCGCCGCGCGTTCCCCTGGCACCAGCCCGAGGCCCGGAAGGCCGGGGTGTTTCGCCTGTATTCTCGGTTGATCGGCCTTCGGAACCGTGTTCCGGCCCTCCGGCTCTGCGATCTGCGGTTTGTGGAAAGCGCGAGGTCGGCCGCTTATCTCCGAACCCGGGGAAGCCGGGGCGTGCTTGTGGCCGTCAACCCCACGGCCGCGCCGGATACGCTCCCGATTCCCGAGCCTTGGACGGCCGATACCGTGCGCTTCGGCCACGCGGACCTGCGGGACCGGCATCTCGTGGTGCCCCCGATGGGCGCCGTCATCGTTTCTGTGCACCGTCCATAGGCATGACCCGGCGTTTGAAGGTGGTGATCCAGGGAGCCGTGCAGGGCGTGGGGTTCCGGCCCTTCGTGTATCGCCTGGCCACCGCGCTGAATCTTGCTGGCTGGGTGCAGAACACGAGCCAGGGCGTGTTCATAGAGGTGGAAGGGCCGGAGGAGCGCCTGGAGGAGTTCCTCCGGCGACTCCCCGAAGAGAAACCCCCGGCCGCCGTCCTCCTGAGCCTGGAGTACGCCTACCTGGACCCGGTCGGCTACAAGGACTTCCGCATCGTAAAGAGCGAGGGAACCGGTCCCAAAACCGTGCTCGTGCTGCCCGATATCGCCACCTGCACCGATTGCCTTCGCGAACTGTTTGACCCCCGGGACCGCCGGTACCGGTATCCCTTCATCAACTGCACGAACTGCGGCCCGCGGTTCACCATCATCGAGCGGCTGCCCTACGACCGGCCGAACACCACCATGCGGATCTTCCCCATGTGCCCGGAGTGCCGCCGGGAATACGAGGACCCCGCAGACCGGCGGTTCCACGCCCAGCCCAACGCCTGCCCGGTGTGCGGCCCACAACTGATCCTGTGGTCGCCGGAGGGGCGGGAATTGGCCCGGGGCGACGAAGCCCTGCGCCGGGCCGTGGAGGCCCTGAGGGACGGCCGGATCGTGGCGCTGAAGGGCCTGGGCGGCTACCAGCTGCTGGTGAATGCCCGCAACGAAGCGGCCGTGCAGGAACTCCGGCGCCGGAAACACCGCGAAGAAAAACCCTTTGCCGTGATGTTCCCGAGCCTGACCGTGCTCCGGCAGTACGCCGAAGTGCACGACGCCGAGGCCCGCACCCTTCAGGGGCCCGAGGCGCCCATCGTGCTCTTGCACCGCCGCCCCGACGCCGACCTGGCGCCCTCCGTGGCCCCGTCCAACCCCTATGTCGGCGCCATGCTGCCCTACACGCCGCTGCACCATCTGCTGATGCACGACCTGGGCGTGCCGGTGGTGTGCACCTCCGGCAACCTCTCCGACGAGCCCATTGTCATTGACGACGCCGAGGCCCTCCGAAAACTCGGGCCTCTCGTGGACCTGCTGCTGACCCACAACCGCCCCATCGCCCGCCATGCCGACGATTCGGTGCTCTTCTTTGAGGGCCCGCTCCGCGTGATGGTCCGCCGGGCCCGGGGTTTCGCGCCGCTGCCCATCCTCCTGAAGCAAACCCTTCCCAATCTTTTGGCCCTGGGGCCCCACCTGAAGAACACCATCGCCCTTTCGCAGGGGCGCCGGGTGTTCCTGAGCCAGCACATCGGCGACCTGGACACCTTGGAGGCCCGGCAAACCCTCCGGCAGGTGGTCCGCGATTTCCTGCGACTGTACGACCAACGGCCCGAGGCCGTGGTGTCCGACGCCCATCCGGACTACTTCACCACCCACGAGGCCCGGCGCCTGGCCGAAGACTTCGGGGTTCCCCATGTGACGGTGTACCACCACCACGCCCACATCGCCGCCTGTATGGCCGAGAACGAACTTTCCAACGAGCCCGTTTTGGGCCTTTCCTGGGACGGCACCGGCTACGGCACCGACGGCACCGTGTGGGGCGGCGAGGTGCTGGTGGCCGATTACCGAGATTTCCGGCGGTTTGCCACCCTGTGGTCCTACGTGCTGCCCGGGGGCGAGAAGGCGATCCGCGAGCCCTGGCGCCTGGCCCTGGCTTTGCTCCACGAGGCCCTGGGCTCCGAGGCT
Organism: Caldifarciminota bacterium; assembly: GCA_015489295.1. The sequence continues at coordinate 1,871 of WGAB01000335.1, read as the reverse complement.
GCGCCCCTGGACATCCCCGGCTGGCTGGCGCCCGAGCGGCAGGCCCTGCTGCTCCGGCTGATTCGGCAGGGGAACGCCGGTCCCCAGACCACCAGCTGCGGCCGGCTGTTCGACGGTGTGGCCGCGCTCCTGGGCCTCAGGGCCCGGGTCACTTACGAGGGCCAGGCCGCCATGATGCTGGAGTGGCACCTGGAACCCACCGAAGAAGCCTATCCCGTGGAAATCCGCGAAGAGGCCTCGGGCCTTTTGCGCTGGGACTGGCGGCCTATGGTCCGGGAGATCCTGGCGGACCTGCGGAAAGGGGTGGCCACCTCCCGCATTGCGGGCCGGTTTCACAACACCCTGGTTCGGTGGGGCGTGGAGATGGCGCGCCGAGCCAGCCTGCCGCGGGTTGTGCTCTCCGGGGGCTGTTTCCAGAACCGGTACCTGCTGCGGCACCTCCGGAGCCGGCTCCAGGCCGAGGGGTTCCGCGTGTATGTGCACCAGCAGGTGCCGCCCAACGACGGCGGCATCGCCCTGGGCCAGATCGTGGTCGCCGCCCACCGGCTGGGCGCATGATCCCTTTGCAGCGTATCAGGGATTCTGCCCACGCAAACTGTTGCGCCTTGCCGCCCCGGGACCTGTATCCTCTGGTTTGAACAGGAGGCGTTCATGGGAGCAGGCTGGCTGGTTTTGCTGGGCCTGGTGGCTTCGGGGCCGGAGATCCACGGCACCCTGTTTCTCCGCTACCTCTACGGACAGAATGCCCGGGGCACGATCTCGGCCTTTCAAATCCCCCGAACCTATTTGACGGTCCGGGGAACGGCACCGTTCCCCGAGGTCCCCGTGCGCTGGACCTATCGCCTTACGCTGGACTCCCGCCAGGTGGAGGACCTGGGGCGGGTCGCCTATGTCAAATACGCGTACCTGGCCGTGGAGGCGCCGGGCATCGAGGTTCGGTGGGGCCAGATTCCCACCCCCTGGATCCACCACGCAGAAAAGGTGTGGGGCCTGCGCGCGGTGGCGCCCGTGGCCCTGGACCGGTGGCACGTGCTGTCCAGTGCCGACCGGGGGCTTTCCCTTGCACTGTTTCGGCGGGCTCCGGTAACCCTGGAGCTTGCCGTGGTCAACGGCGAGGGGTACCGGCAGGCGGAGCCCGATCCCTTCAAGGACGGCATCGCCTGGCTACGGCTCCGAGGCCGAGGGCTGGCCCTTTACGGCTATGTCCATCGCGGCCGGGTCAACACGCATCGGTGGTATCGTAACCGGTACGCGGTGGCTGTTGCCCTGAGGTCACCGCAGGCCGGACTGTGGCTGGAGGGGGTCCAGGCTGAGGACGGTTCCAGGGATACCCTGACGGTTCGCCGGGGGGTTTCGGTGTTTGGTCGGTGGGAAGGCCCGGGGGTTCCGTTCCATGGGCTTCGCGCTGGCGTGTACCTGCGGTACGACGCCTTTGGGCCGTCCGAAGAGATAGCGCAGTGGCTGGTGCTCGGGGTGTTCCTGAGGGTTCCGGCAACTCCGGTGCACCTGGTGGCACTCTCCCTGGAAACCGAAGGAACCTCGGAGTACCGCCTGGCCCTGGTGGCCGACCTGCGGTTTTAAGCCGGCTTTTAGGGGTTCAGGCCCCAGTTTTTGAGTTTTTGGCGCAGGGTGTTGCGGTGGATTCCCAGGAGCCGGGCGGCTTCGGAAAGGTTGCCGCCGGTAAGCGAGAGCACCCGGCGGATGTGCTCGCGTTCCACTTCCTCCAGGGTGGGCACCCGGTGGCGGGTCGGTGGGCCGGTGGGCAATGCCAGGTCTTCGGGCGTGATCAGGGTGTGCCGCGTGAGCACCACGGCCCGCTCAATGACATTCTGGAGTTCCCGCACATTGCCGGGCCAGTCGTACTCCAGGAG
>WGAB01000334.1 GCA_015489295.1 Caldifarciminota bacterium | reverse complement strand
GCTGGAACACGGCCTCGCCTGGCACGACGCCGGTACTCCGGGCCTGCTGGATCACCTCCTCCAGCCGGGGCAGGTTCCGGGCCAGGGTGCGGATGAACCGCTCCTCTTCCTGCTGCACGATGAGTTCCACATCGGCCTTTTTGCCCACGAGGTCGGGGTACGCCGACTTCATGATATGCACCACCACGGGCACCAGGCGATAGAGCACCGCCTCCCGCACGCCGATGCGCTGGGCGAAGCGGTGGGCCCGGCGCAGGATCCGCCGCAGCACATAGCCCCGGCCGAAGTTGGACGGATAGATGCCGTCGGCGATGGCAAAGGTCAGGGCCCGGGCGTGGTCGGCCAGGACCCGGTGCGGCGCGCCCTTTTCGCCGGGATCGTAGGGCACGCCGGTGATCCGCTCCACCTCCTCAATCAGGGGCATAAAGAGGTCGGTGTGGAAATTGGAATCCACGCCCTGCAGCACAGCCAGGAGCCGTTCCAGGCCCATGCCCGTGTCAATGTTCTTTTTGGGGAGCGGCACCAGGGAGCCGTCGGGCTTGCGCTCGTACTGCATGAACACCAGGTTCCAGAGTTCCAGGAACCGCTCGCCCTCCTGGCCGGGGTCCTTCTGGTTCGGGTCAAACTCCGGGCCCAGGTCGTAGTGGATCTCAGAGCAGGGCCCACAGGGGCCCACATCGCCCATCTCCCAGAAGTTGTCCTTTTTTCCCAGCCGCAGGATCCGTTCCCGGGGCACCCCCACCTCGCGTTCCCAGATCTCGTAGGCCTCGTCGTCCTCCTCGTACACGCTCACCCACAGGCGATCCGGATCGATGCCGAACACCTCGGTGACGAGTTCCCAGGCCCAGAGGATAGCCTCGCGTTTGAAGTAGTCGCCGAAGGAAAAGTTGCCGAGCATCTCAAAGAAGGTGTGGTGCCGACGGGTGAAGCCCACATTGTCCAGGTCGTTGTGTTTGCCGCCGGCCCGCAGGCACTTTTGCACCGAAGCGGCCCGGGGAAAGGGAGGATCCACCTCGCCCAGGAAATAGGGCTTGAACTGATTCATGCCAGCGTTGGTAAACAGCAGCGTGGGATCACCGTGGGGCAACAACGGGGAACTGGGCACGATGGTATGCCCGCGCTCTTCAAAAAACTTCAGGAAGGTGTCGCGCACCCTCTGGGCCGTCCATTTCATAGCCCGGAAATCTTAAGGAGGTGGCCGAGGGGGGTCAAGGAAACGCCCCCCTCGGTGCAGCACCACCTCCAGGGTCGACTTACCGCAGGTGTGGGGGCTTTGCCTGAGCCGGATTGAGGGTGCCGCAGGGCGAGGGCGGCGGTCCGCCGGTATACAGGTAGGCGGCCAGGGCCTCCAGATCCTGCCGGGTCACCGTACAGTCGTGGTCGGCATCGCCCGCCAGCAGGGGCACCGGGGCTGGACCGCCCTGGTACAGGTAACGGGCGAGGTACGCCAGGTCGGCGTCGTTTACGGTGCCGTCGCCGTTCACATCCCCGGGCACGAAGGATACGGTCCAGTGGATCCGGTTATGGGGATCGTACTCATGGGCCGATCCGGCAAACAGGCCGGTGGCGTTCACAAAGGTCACGGTGCCCGCATCCAGGCTCTTGTAGGCGTTGTACACCGTAGTGGCACCGGTATCCGGGAAGCGCACACCCTCCAGGGTGAGGTCCTGGCCGTTGTTCAGGGTCAGGAGTCGGCTTCCGGGCGCCGCCTGGCCGTTGCGGAACACACATCGGCGGAAGGCCATCCCTGGCGCGAGGTAGGAACCGGGCCGGAGGTTCACGCCGGCGGCCTGCAGGTGCTCAAACACAGTATACTCGGCCGAGAGGGTACCGGCGGCCCACACCTCCAGCCCGAAGTAGGCGCCGGGCGCGAGGGCCGTGAGCACCACCGGAACCGAAGGGCCTCCGTTCAGTTCCAGGTGACCGCCGCCGAACACCGCCACCCGGGCACCGTGGGCCAGCGCCAGGGTACAGGGGCCGCTGGCCGTAAACCGGCCGTAGAGGGCCAGGCTGTCGCCGGCAACCTGGAGATGGCCGCCGCTCAGCTGGAGCCGGGCCAGGGAGTCCACCCGGAGGGCGAACACCCGGGCCGAGTCGGTGATCTCGGGCATGTGCACCGCCCAGGCGGGGATCCAGGCCGCTGTGCTGGCCGTGGGCAGGGTCCGATGGGCCCAGTTGTCCGAATTGTTCCACTCGGACGAGGCCACACCGGTCCAGGCGCCGCCGGGCACCTTCTCGGCTCGCAGGCGGAACCGGTACTCGGTGTCCAGCTGGCGGCTGTGATGTTTGGCCACCACCAGGGGGTACCAGCCGTTTGCCGGGGCTGTGATCACCAGCGTGCCCTCCAGGCCGCTGGCCAGCGCGCTGGCGCGGCCGAGGTAGTAG
>WGAB01000333.1 GCA_015489295.1 Caldifarciminota bacterium | reverse complement strand
GTATCCGCGTTTTCCGGCGACCGGCGGACCCGCCCCTCGGGGGTCCAGATCAGCCGGCCGAAGCGGGCCCGCCACGTATAAAGGGACTGGGGAGCGGTTTTCTGGAGTTGCTGCAGGTACTGCCGGGCCAGGGCAGTATCCTGGAGCAGGAAGAAGGCGGTGCGCCAGCCGTGGTACAGCGCAGCGGGGCTGCGGGAGGTCAGGGGCAAGGCCCGGCGCAGGGAATCGCGGAGCCAGGCGGAGGCCAGGGTATCGCCCTCGGCAAGAAGGCTCCAGAGCATCCGGCGAAGGCCCGGCGTGGGCGTTTGCCGGAGCCAGCGGCGCAGGGTATCGGCCTGTTTCCGGAAGTACAGGGTGGCCAGCACCTCCCGGGCCAGGGGGTTCGGCTTGCCAGCCGGGTCATAAAACACCACGGCCTGCTCCGGACCGGCCAGGATCTCGTGCTTTGCCGTGTCGTCCAGGGCCAAGAGCACAAGATCGGTGGAATCGGTGGTGGTGAGGGTATAGGACCGCTGTTCCGGCGTGATCGGCACCAGCTGGACCCGATGCAGGAAGGGCGTGGAGCCCTCGTAGGTGTGCACCCACAGGAAGCCGGTCACCGGCCGGTTCCAGGTGATCCGAAGGGCATCGCCGGGACGGGGCTTTTGCGGGGTCCAGGTGAGTTTCAGGGGCTGCGAAGCCTTCCGGCAGCCGCCGAGGAGCAGCAGCATTCCAATGAAGCCGATCAAACGCCGGCTGGATTTCGGGATGTTCCGTTTCACGGATGACCTCCTGTTCCCCGGATTGTGGCCGCCGTCGTCCCCGAAGTCAAGGGGCGGTGGGGCGGGAACCCAAACGCCACAGCGCGGGTAACGGCACAGCCAGAAGATTTTTCCCGAAGGGAACGGTGTGGATGCCTGTATAAAGCACGATTCCCCGCAGAAACCGTGACCCCAGGAGATCGGCCAGGTGCCGCAATCCCCGGAAGTCCCGGGACTGCACTGTGGCGGTTGCCTTCACCTCAATCCCCACCACCCGGCCGGAGGGGTCTTCCAGTATGAGGTCCACTTCCCTGCCCTCTGCGGACCGAAAATGGTACAAACGGGGCCGGCGTTTGCTCCAGGTGGTTTGTTTCAGAATCTCCAGAGCCACAAAGTTTTCCAGGAGCGCCCCCAGCCGCTCTCGTTGTTCCAGCAAGGCGGTAGCGTCCAGTCCCAAAAGGTGGACGACGAGCCCGGTATCCACCAGGAACATCTTGGGGGACTTGATGAGGCGTTTTCCCAGGTTGACAGACCATGCGGGGAGGTGTTGAAGCAGGAAGGTGGCCTGCAGGAGGGACCAATATCGTTTCAGCGTGCTCTGAGGAAGATCCAGGCTTCTGGAAAACTCCGCATAATTGACGATAGAGGAAATCCGGCTGGCCGCGAGGGAAAGCAGGCGCAGGAGGGCCTCCACGCGTTCCAGATGGGAAAGGGCCTGAACCTCCCGATAAAGGAGGGTGGTGACATAGGACTGGAACCAGCCCTGGCGGCGATGGACCGGGAGGGTCACCACCTCCGGGAACCCTCCGGTTGTGAAGCGCTCGGCCAGTTCAGGGAGGGAGAGTTGCCAGGAACCGGAAAGATCGGGCTGGTCCTGGAACAGGAGGTCCACAAACCCCTCCAGGCGATTTTCCAGTTCCCCCTGGGAAAAGGGCCAAAGGGTGAGAACTTCCATGCGACCCACCAGGGCTTCGGAGATCTGGGGGAGCAGGAGAGGGTCTGCGGACCCGGTCAGCAGGAACCGGCCGGGTCTGCGATCCCGATCCACTTCCGCCTTTATAGGCAGAAACAGTTCCGGCACCCGCTGTACCTCATCCAGGATCACGGGGCCCCGGAGCCCCTGGACGAACCCTGCAGGGTCCGAGCGGGCTGCCGCGAGCACCGTGGGATCGTCCAGTGTCAGGTATTGGGCCGGATATTTGTGCCGGGCGATCCATTGGACCAGGGTGCTTTTCCCGGTCTGACGGGCCCCCCGGAGAAATACCACAGGCCGATCCTGGAGGGCTTCCAGCAGAGGTCCGGTAAGGTTTCGGTATCGCATGCTCAAGAAAAGTATGGAGCCCTGGTGGTTGAAAATCAACCACGGTGTGGCTGAAATTCAACCACTTCGTGGTCGATTTGTAGAAAGCAGGGGGATGGCAGGGCGTTTCGGCGGGGTGACGCAATGTGTGCGGGGGGCGGCGCCCGGGAACTCCCGGGCGCCGCCCCCCGCACAACGGTCCGCCGAACTCAGGCCTGACCCTTCTCCAGGCGCTCCAGTTCCAGGGGGTGCTCCTCTTCCATCCGCTCCCTGGTGATTTTTCCGGTGAAGATCGTGGGGTTGAAGGGGAAGAACCGCGGGTTGAAGTGGGCGTTGTACCAGTGCCAGATCACGATGGCCAGGGTGGCCAGCATGGCCTCATCGGAATGCATCTCCCGGGCGATCTGGAACATATACAGCGGAACGAACTTGGAGGTCCAGGGAAACAGGGCATAGACGATACCGGAGGAGATCATGATGACCATCCCCCAATACACCGCCCAGTAGTCAAACTTTTCGATGTAGGAGTAGCGGTCAAACTTGGGCGGATCGTCCCGGAAGCCCAGAAGGAACGCGATGTTCTGGAAGAAATCCTGAAAATCCTTCCAGCGGGGCAGCAGGTAGTAGAGTTCCCGGCGGCCGGATCGGGTGAACAGGATCCAGAACAGGTGATAGATGCCCAGGGCGGTAAGCGCGAAGGCGGCGATGCGGTGGAGGATCCGGCTGACCCCCACGCCTCCCAGCAGCTGGATCAGCACCCGGGCCCAGGAGGCCTCGTGGTACTTGATCGGCAGGCCCGTCAGGATCAGCAAGCCCACCGAGGTGAACAGTACAATGTGCTGGATCCGGATGTTGAGGCTGAAGCGCTGGATCTCCTCTTCGGCGCGTACCTCCTTGGGCAGGGCCTTCCACAACAGGGTGCGGATTTTCCTGCGGGTTTTCTGGGGGAGGTCGGTACCAAACTCCTGGCGAAAGGCCTGGGCAAGGTTTTGGATCTGCTGGTCCAGGAATCTCCTGACCCGGCTCATGACTTCCTCCTCCGCCGTACGAAAAGCCAGTGATAAAGGTCCAGGGCGATGTGCAGCAGCAGCCCTGCCAGCACAGAGATGGTGAACCACTTAAAGAACACGTGCACCGCGTACACGGCTCCTGCAGCAGGGCTTTCGGGATTCTCGTGGAACCTTCCCTTAGCGAAATTCTCTCCGGCGTTGGGGTGGCACTGGCCGCAGGTTTTGGGAAGGTTCCGGGGGTTGACCGGGGATTCGGGGTCTTCAGGAGGAAGGTTTTTGTGGGGAGTGTGGCAGCTGATGCAATTGGCCACACGGGTCTCACCGAACTCCAGGTAGATCCCGTGGAACGATTCCTTGAAGGTCAGCACCGGGTTCACCGGCACATCCTTCCGGGGCACGATCAGGGTGTCGGCATGGCACTGGGCACAGGTGTGGATCACGTTTTGGTGGTAGGTGGGAGACCGGGGATCGGAGGAGGAAAGGATGCCATGGGCTCGGTGACAGGTGACACACGTGGGGGCCAGGGTGTCCTGTTTTTCCAGCACCAGTTGGCCGTGTTTTCCGGCTGCGTACTCCTCATATTCGTCTTCGTGGCACTGGGCGCAGGTGTGGGGAACC
>WGAB01000332.1 GCA_015489295.1 Caldifarciminota bacterium | reverse complement strand
TCCCGAAACCTGCTCATTCGTTACCTGGAGCACCGGCTGGAACTTCCCCAGGCCCCCTGGCAGGGCACGTTCCGGCTTCGCTGGCAGCAGAACGGCACCTACCTGCAGGATCCCGAAGCCTCCCGGTGGTTCTTCCTGGTCCACAGGGAGATGGTGGAGGGCCACCTCAAGGTTCGCATCCCCACCGGGCGGTTCCGGGGCGTTCGCGTGGGAATCGTGGCCGAAGACCTGGAACGTCAGGAGCGTTCCCCCGGCGAGCGGTTCCGGCGAACCCTGCGGGAACTCGCGGCCGGATTCCTGGTCACGGGCAGATCTCTGTCACTGGAAATCCAGCGGGTACGACGAAACCGGAAGCCAGCCTTCTGGGCCGTCAATCTTTCGGTTCAGGCGACCTGGTAGCCGTTTCCGCCGACGAACGGCGAAGCTGTTCCCCTACCCGGTCCACCACCCGCTCCTCAGCCAGATGGCGGGCATGTTTCAGGGCGTTTTTGATGGCCCGGGGCGACGACCGGCCGTGGGCGATCATCACCACCCCGTTCACCCCCAGAAGCAGACTGCCGCCGTACTCCTCGTAGTCGATGCGTTTCTTCACGCGGTTCAGAGCCCCTTTGACCAGCAGGGCACCGGCCAGGGCCAGGGGATCTTTTTTGATCTCGGCCTTGACCAGTTGGGCGATGAAACTCACGACCCCCTCGCCGAATTTCAGCATGACGTTGCCAGTGAAGCCGTCGGTGACCACCACATCGGCTTTGGAAAAGAGCACATCGTTGCCCTCCACGAAGCCCACAAAGTTCAACTGGCTGTCCTGTTCCAGGAGCCTTCGGGCCTCGATCACGGTTTCGTTGCCCTTGGTGGCCTCTTCGCCGATGGACAGGAGTCCCACGCGGGGCTGTGGACCGCCCAGCATGTGCTGGTAAAAAAGGGTTCCCATCCAGGCAAACTGGTACAGATGCATGGGCTTCACCACGGCGTTGGCCCCCACATCCAGCACCAGAGCGGGATTCTGGAGGGTGGGGAAAAAGGCCCCGATGGCCGGACGTTTGATGCCCTTGATGCGCCCCAGGATAAACAGGGAAAAGGCCATGACGGCACCGGTGTTGCCTGCAGATACGAAGGCCTGGGCCTTGCCCTCCTTTACCAGGCGGAGGCCCTCGGCAATCGAAGAGTGGGGTTTGGCCTTCAGAACGGCCGAGGGCTTGTCGGTCATTTCCACCCGTTGCTCGGCGTGGACCAGATGGATTCGGGGATGGGGGTGTTTCAGATGGGGCGTCACCTGGTCGCGGTGCCCCACGAGGAACACTTCCAGATCGGGCCAGGTTTCAACGGCTTGAAGGGCGCCCCGGACCTCGGGTTCCGGAGCGTGATCGGTACCCAGGGCATCCAGGGCTACCCGGATCATTCAGCCCGGCCTCTTTTACACCTCGGTCTTGACCACCAGCACCACTTGATCGCGGTAGTACCCGCAGTGGGGGCACACGCGATGAGGGGGCTTGGGCTGGCCGCAGTTGGGGCACCGGGATACACTGGGAGCCTGGGCCTTGTAATGGGTTCTCCGTTTCCTGCTTCGAGCCCGCGAATGCCGTCGTTTGGGTGCCGGCATGGTTTCCTCCTCTTCCTTTCAGGACCCGGCTGGGATCGCGCCGACGGGTCTTTGGGAACGTTTGCCTATGGAACCTGTGGCGGAGAGGGTGGGATTCGAACCCACGGTCCCTCTTTCGAGGGACACGCGATTTCCAGTCGCGCCCGTTCGTCCACTCCGGCACCTCTCCGCGGCCCGTTATAGATAAGGGACGGCCCCCCGAAAATCAAGTAAGCGCGGGTATGGGCGTGTTTTTGGAGGGTAACATCTGCCAGGGTATAACGACGACATTCAGGGTTCCCTCGCCCGGACCCTTGGCATTGTGTTTGAAAAAGCAGCCGTGTCAGACGCGCTTGCTGCGGGGGGTTGTAAATCCAAGCCAGCGGGCTGCATGGTGAGAAGACACTGGGATGAAATCAGACAAGGGGGACAAGCTTTTGGGTTAAATCGGAGCCAAACGATGGGATCAACGCAATCTTGCAAAGAATCTGTCAAGGTGTGGCCATGATGATGAAAGCCAGAAGAAGATGAGCCAGAAGTCTCTTCTGTCCGTTAGAAGCGTTCTGAACAGAGATCCCCGCCCATCCGAAGCAGCGTATGTATCGGGGACCATAAAATTGACCAGGTCCAAGGATGGGCATAAAATCGTTTTCATGGAGAGCGCTTACAGGAACCGAGTTGAAGAGTTTTTCAGAGACTTGAAGTTCAGATATCGCATAGTCAAAACCGCGAAAGAGCAGGTCGATAGATACTTAGCTTCAGATTTTAACCTTGTGGCCATTACCCGTCCCGAAGAAACGGACATTTCTCGGTTCATCGCTCTTCTCCTTGAGCCAAAGGGAACCCATGGGCAGGGTGATGTGTTCCTGCAAAAGTTTGTGGAGATTCTGAAACGTGAGCTTCCTGAAGGAAGCGTTAGTAGATTTACGGCTAATTCAGACAAATTCAAGGATGCCCAGATAATCACGGAGTACACAACCTCAAAAGGAAGAAGGATAGACTTATTGATCAAACTGCCTACGGGTTTCAGGATAGGGATAGAGAACAAAATCTACGCGGGGGACCAGGAAAAACAACTCCTGGACTACAGTGAATATTTGAAGGATACGTCAGGGAATAACTATGTACTGATTTATTTGACCTGTGGAGAAAGGACACCTTCAATGGAAAGTATTCCAGAAGAACTTCGAAAGAAACTCGAAAAGACGGGCAATTTTATTTCTTTGAGCTATAAAAAATTTCTTATCCCTTGGCTTCAAGAGTGTCTGAAGGGGTGCGAAGCCGATAAAGTGAGATGGTTTATTAGAGACTTTATAACATGGGTTTACAAAAATTGCGAGGAGGTGAAAAGCAATGGACAACCGGAGAGTGCTTGAGGAGTATCTGCTGGAGGGGGGACAGGAAGAAATAAAGAGAAAACTGGAGATCGCCTGGGACGTTCATAAGTTCTTGCCCGATGTATGGGAAAGAGTAAAAAGAGAATTTTATAAAAAGAATATAGAGCCTAGCATCGGTAAAATTCTTGGAAAGGGGTTTTACACCCATACAATCACTTTCAGAGATCGCGTGTGGCAATTCAATTTTGCAATAACAAAAATAGAATGGACCGTTTTAAAAGAACCGGTATACGTGCTTAAAGTGAATCGCTATAATAATGGAAATTATCAAATTTGGATAGAAAATTGGAAAGATTGGGGGAAAAGTAAGTTTCCCCAGAATTTAAAGGAAAAGCAGGCTCAACTTGTTAATCATGTCCTAAAGTATAAAAGAGATGTTTTAAAAGGATGGGGAAATGGGCTCTTCTATAAGACCTATGTCGGGGAAAACCTCCCAGATATCCGGTTTATTATCTATTTGATGAGTTCTCAAAGTGTAGAGGAAGCAGAGTTTGTATTAGAGATGATTAAAGATTTTAAAATGATTCTGGATTTAAGAATAGAAAAAGGCAAAACAGTCGAAAAGAAACTCACTGAAATCGTCCAGTTATTACAACAATCAACGTAATATCTATTTTCGAAACCGCATCAAACTAGTGAGAGAATCCAAAAAACTTTGCCCAAAACAACTTGTGCCCGCCGTATCTGTGGATCCTGTATCCCGCGAAAGAGGATGGCGCCCCGGAGGGGTTCAAAGCTTTTGTTCACATGGGGAAAATTCCGGTGAAGGTGCCCCTGCGAAAAAGCGGGGTCGGTTAACCCCATCGCTTCATTCTCCGATACACGCCCCATCCGATCACCGGGAAAAGGGCCAGGACACCGGTGCCCACGCGGAAGGCCAGGGGCGTGTCGTGAAGGGTCCGGACCACGCCGCTCCACAAAAGCGGCCCCACCATGCTCGCCGCCCGCTCCACCAGGGCCAGATAGGTGAAGTACAGGGTCAGGGGTCGATCTCCGAACCCTTCTAAAAGCACCACCCGCAAAAGCACCCAGATGCCCGCCAGGAGGGCCCCCAGAAGCAGGGCCAGGGGGAACACGCCCCATCGGGGCGTGAGGGCCACGAGAAGCAGCCCGGCAGCCCATAGGGGAAAGAGCCAGCCAAACACCCGCCGGGCTGAAAGCCGCTGGGCCAGCAGCCCCCAGAGCAACGCTCCCAGGGCCGCACTCACCGCGCCACCTGCCAGCAGCAGGGCAATTTGGCCGTCGGGCATGGCAAACACCCGCTTGAAATAAAGCGAGAGCAGAAGAATCCCGGTGTGGGCGGGCTCGGTAAGGGTGAAGGCCACCAACAGGAATCCTCCAAAGGCCCGGTCTTGAAACACGATGCCGAAAACCTCACGAAGGGAGGGGGTTGGCACACGTCGGGTACGGGACGGCGTGGCAAGGGCCACGAGCGCACCCAGCACCCCAAAGAGCAGGGCCGTACCCACGAAAATCACAGGATACGACGGCGAAAACAGCCGGGTGAGGGAAAGGGCCACTGCCGAGCCCACATAGCCGAAGGCCACACCCAGGCCCGAGGCGAGTCCGGTTTGCCCTTCCCCGGCCTCGGGAAGGAGGTTGTTGTAAAAGGCGAGGGTGACCTGATAAAAAAACCCGGCCACCACAAAGGCCAAAACCACCCAGAAAAGCCGGCCGGTTCCCAGCATCAGGGTGAACAGGCCGGTAAGAAGAGCAGCCTCCAGGAAATGGCGTCGCGGTGCAGTGCCACTTTGCCGGTCCACATACCGGGCCCACAGCGGCCCCAGGAGCAAAAAGAACAGCACCGACAGGGCCCGTCCGGAGGTGAGATGGAGATGGCTACCACCAACGGCATCCAGAAAGAGGGGAAGGGCATAGGTGAACACCATCAGGGAAAAGACGGTTTCCCCGAAGTCAAAGGCCGCCCAAAGAAGGGTTCGCCACTTCACACACCAAGGATACAACGTTGATGTGGGGGCTGGGAGGATCTCAACGCACCGCGCTTCCGGAGACGAACAAGGCTCGGGGGAACACAGCGCAATGGGCCGGATCGCCGTTCACCGGCCCTTTACCCCCGCAGGAATCCCTCTGCGGGACCTATCCGGTTGCCCCTTTCCCGGGAGCCTCCGGAGCAGACAGCTTTTCCGCCCGGTGTAGCAGCCCTCCTCTCCCTTCGACCGTTGCGGTCGGGATACAGCCTACACCGGGATCGGCAGCGGCAGGTCGGCCATGTTCAGAAGGCCCGGGGGTAGATCGGGCACCCGCCGGAGCACGCTCAGGGTCACATTGACCGTGGCCATGTCGCCGTGGACGCCCTCGGGGAACCGGACCCGCACGGGCGGGGTGCCCTCAATTTCCACCTCGTCAAACTGCTCCGGATGGTCCAGAGCCATCAGCAGGTCCAGGTGGATCCGCCGGCCCCGGGTATCCACGGCCTTCACCTGATGCCGCATCCCGCGCACGAACCCGGGTTCCACCTTGAAGAACTCGGTTTGCACGGTGTTGTTGGCCACGATGGGATCGCAGGTTTCCTTGAGGTCCTTGATTTCCCATTGCAGCAGCCGGGCCAGCAGTTGGGCCGATTCCACGAGACCCACGTGGCCCATTTTGCCTTCGTCAAACAGGCGTTTGAATTCCATGGGCGTAAGGCCGCTGCCGATTTTGGCCTGGAGGGGTTTGCGGCGGAGCGAGGCGTTGACGTACCGGCGCACGGTGATGCTCTGAATGCCCGAAGACAGGGCGGCCACCACCGCGGGGAAGTAATCCATCAAAAAGCCAGGGTTGACCCCGGTGCCCACGAAGGTCCGCTGGCGTTCCTTGGCCACGGTGTCCAGCTTGCGGGCAAGATCCGGGTGCCGCACCCACGGATAGGAGAGTTCTTCGGTGGTGCTCACGCCCGAATGGCCGGTCTCCAGGATCTGCAGGATCTGGGGAGCGGCCTTTTCCAGTTGCGACACCGTGGTGTGCACCACGAAGGCCCCGGGATGCTCGGTCAGCACCTTTTCGGCGTTGTCCTCCACGGTTACGCCGATGGGCGAACGGCCCAGGAGTTCACCCACATCCCGGCCCACCTTTTGCGGGTCGATGTCAATGGCGCCCACCAGGTCCAGGGCATCGGAGGCCAGGATCCGTTCGGCCATCCGCTTGCCCATCTCCCCCAACCCGTACACGATCACCTTCATGGAGAAAGCCTCCTTTTGGCAAGAATTATCCAACCCGTGCCCGGGGCCTGCAATCGGGGTTTCGCCGTATCCTTTTCGGCTGTGGCGATCCGAATCCTGGCGCTGGGGAACCCGCTGCGGCGGGACGATGGCGTGGGGCCTGTCCTCGCCCGCGCCCTGAAGGAGGTGCCCGGTCCCCACCGGGTGGAGGTGTTCCAGGTGCCTCCGGTGCCCCCGCCCTGGCACCCCCAGGATCGGGTCCTGATCCTGGACGCCGTGCAGGCGCCCTCCCTGGAGCCAGGGACTCTGGTCGAGCTGGAGGGAACCCGCCTTCTGGCACTGCCTCCGGAGATCCGGTTCTCCAGCCACGGGCTTTCCCTCAGGGAATGGCTTGCCCTCGCCTCCCTGGATCCCGGTTGGCCCGAAGAATTACAGTTCCTGGGCATCGTGGGACAGGCCTTCGGCCAGGGCGAGGGTCTATCGCCTGCGGTTCGGGCTGCCGTGCCCCGGGCCCTGGCACGCATCCGCCGGTGGCTCCACAGAACCTCGCACCTTGGGAAACCGCCGGGTTTGCCGTAGCCTTATGCATTGAAAGGAGGTGCACATGGGCATTCAACTCCGCGGCCGTCATCTTTTGACCTTTGATACCTGGGCCCGCCAGGAGATCGATCTGGTGCTGGAGGTTTCCCATGACCTCAAACGGCGGTTTGCCCTGGGGGAGATCACCGAACTTCTCAAACACAAAACGCTCTTCATGATTTTTTACGAGCAGTCCACACGCACCCGGAACTCCCTGGAGGCCGCCATGACCCAGCTCGGTGGCCACGCCCACGACCTGACCCCCGATAAAATGCAACTGAGCCACGGCGAAAGTCCCAAGGACACGGCGAAAGTGCTGTCGCGCATGGGCGAGGGCATCGCCGTGCGGATCTGTTTTTACGGCATCGGCAACCGGTACCTGAACGAACTCGCCCAGCACGCCACGGTACCGGTGATTTCCATGCAGGATGATGTGTACCATCCCCTGCAGGTGATTGCCGATGTGATGACCCTTCAGGAGTACTTCGGCCGGGACCTCCGGGGCCTGAAGGTGGCCGTTTCCTGGGCATATGCCACCACGTCCATGCCGTACCTCGGGAACAGCAGAATCTGGGACTGGGGTACCGAGAGGGGCTTGGCATGGGTGGTGGCATATGCCCAGGAAACGGCCACCTTCAGGCCCCGGAGGTCCCGGCCGAAGTACTCCTGAAGGGTCATCACATCGGCAATCACCTGCAGGGGATGGTACACATCATCCTGCATGG
>WGAB01000331.1 GCA_015489295.1 Caldifarciminota bacterium | reverse complement strand
GGCCAGGCTCACCTGGAAATCCGTGTGGGAAGACGACAACGGCACCCAGGGCCGGTACCACGCCCCGATCCTGGAACTCCATGGGCCAGACCTCCCTTTTTGGCAATGGTCACTGAAAACCGCCTGGCTCCTGAACCGCCGCGATACCCTGCAGAACCGGCTCGTGCAGTGGATCCCCGGCATCGTGATCCTGCCCCAGGGGCCGGTGACCCTGCGCGCCGCCTACGCCTGGAGCCCGGTACCGGCCGCCCGCAACTGGTGGCTGGGCGCCTCAGCCCGGCTCCGCAGGCTGCACCTGGGCCTGGCCTGGCGCAACGAACTCCTGGAGCCTGTGCGGGAGATCCAGGCCCGCACCCTGCGCGCCGAAGCCCGCCTGCAATGGGGCCGCTGGGACCTCAAAACCTTCGGCGAGTGGGGCACCGTGCCCGCGGATACCAACCGGAGCCGGGTGCTGGAACTGGACGCCCGGGTGTTCCTGATCCACCGGCGCCACACCCGGCTTGCCCTGAGCTACACCTACGGC
This sequence comes from Caldifarciminota bacterium, assembly GCA_015489295.1. The sequence goes on along the minus strand of WGAB01000331.1, from coordinate 2,001 downwards.
ACCATGGGCTACGACCACTGGTCGGCCCTCTACTACTCGCCTGAGGCCATCCGCCGCCATTCCCTGGGCCTCTCGGTGTTCCACACCTTTTCCTGGGGCTACGCCTACGCCGAGGGCTCCGGTTCCGTGTGGACCGCCAAAGATACGCCGGGCGTGCAGACCTTCGCCGCCGAGATCGGGTTCGGCCGCTTCTTCGCCTCCCTTTCCTACTTCGCCACCACCGAGAACTACCACACCTGGACCCTGGAGACCGGCATCCGGTGGCCCCTCAGGAGGCCGGGATGAAAGCCAAACTGCTGGTGCTCCTGGTGCTGCTGGCGGTCCTCGGTGGGCTCACCTACGAACTGGTGCAGATTGAACTGCGGTACCTGCATCCCCGGGTGGTACAGGTGGAACGCCCGGTGGTGCGGGAGGTGATGGGCACCGTGACGCCCGAGGCCGTGGACCGGGCCCTGGATTCGGTGACGGTCTACGCTCGGGCCCGGGGCGAGGTGCTGGAAATCCTCCGCCGGCACCGGGCCCCCACCGGCGAGGAGCGGCGCACCTTCGTGCCCCTTTTCATCAAGGGCATCAACCTGGGCGCCGCCCTGCCCGGCCACCATCCCGCCGATTTCCCGGCCACCACCGAGGATTACCTCCGATGGTTCCGCCAGATGACCCGGGCCGGGTTCAATGTGGTGCGCGTGTATACCGTGTTTCCCCCGAATTTTTACTCGGCCCTGGCCACCTATAACCTGCAGAACCGCAGCCGCCCCCTGTACCTGCTGCAGGGCGTGTGGGTACCGGTCCCCGAGAACGAGGACTACCTGGACCCCGAGTTTTCCCGCCGGATCCAGCTGGAAATCGAACGGGCGGTAAACGCCGTGTACGGGGGAGGGGAGTATTTTTCCGATGTCTCGGCCGTCACCCTGGGCTTCCTCTTCGGCCGGGAATGGGAGCCCGACGGCGTGCATACCACCCAGGCCCTGCACCCCGAAGCCACCTCCTACCTGGGCCTCCTGGTATCCCTCCCCCAGGGCAACCCCATGGAGGTGTGGCTCGCCCGAATGCTGGATTACCTCCAGACCTACGAGGTGGTCCGGTACCACGGCCTGCATCCCGTGGCCTTCGTCAACTGGCTGCCCCTGGACCCCCTGTACCACAACACCGAGTGGGTGGAGTCCGAACGGGTGCGGGAGTACGACAACGACCTGTGGACCGTGGATCCCTCCCGGTTTTACCGCACCCACCGGAATCCGGCGGGGCTCTTCGCCGCGTACCATGTGTACCCCTATTACCCGGATTTCGTCAACCTGGAGTACCTGGGGGATTCCAGCCGGTTCGGGCCGGACAACTACGCGGGCTACCTGCGCGCCCTCCATGAGGCCACCGACGGCCTCCCCCTGGTGGTGGCCGAGTTCGGCGTGCCCTCCTCCCGCGGCATCGCCCACTTCAATCCCCTGGGAATGCACCAGGGCGGCCACACCGAGGAGGAACAGGGGCGGCTGAACGCCCGGCTGTTCCAGGACATCTACGACGAGGGGCTCGCCGGCGGCATCCTGTTCGCCTGGATGGATGAGTGGTTCAAACGCAACTGGCTGGTGATGGATTTTGAGAATCCCATGAGCCGGAACCCCCTGTGGCACAATGTGTACGATCCTGAGCAAACCTACGGCCTCGTGGGCTTCGATCCCCAGAGATTCCGCGTGGACGGCCGGGCCGACGACTGGGAGGAGTTCCAGCCCTTTGCCACGGGCACTGGCATCCGCAGGCTCTTTGTGGCCGCTGACCCCGTGTACCTGCACCTGCGGCTGGATCTCGCCGGCGCCTTCCGGCCCGAAACCGACACCCTCTGGCTCTTCCTGGACACCTACGACGCGGGCCTGGGCGAAATCCGAAGCCCCCGGCCACCCTGGCACCTGGCCAACGGCACCGAGTTCGCCCTCTGCCTTTCACCCCCGGGCCGCACCTGGGTTACCGAGAGTTACCAGGTGTTCCAGGACTGGATCCGCGGGATCCGTT
>WGAB01000330.1 GCA_015489295.1 Caldifarciminota bacterium | reverse complement strand
TTCTCCATAGAGCAGGGAAAGATTACGGCCCTCATCGGCCCCAACGGCGCCGGGAAAACCACGGTGTTCAACCTGGTGACCGGGTTTATCAAGCCGGACCAGGGGCAGATTTTTTACAAAAATCGCGAGATCACCGGGCTGCCTCCTTACCGGATTGCGCAATACGGAATCGCCCGCACCTTCCAGACCCTTCGGCTGTTCCCCCAGATCACGGTGATGGAAAACATGCTGCTGGCCATGAGAGACAGGACCGGCGAAGACCTCTGGAGCCCGTTGTTTCGGCGTAAAAGAGTTTTGGAGGTGGAAAGCGCAAAGCGCGATCGGGCGATGGAAATCCTGAAACTCGTGGGCCTGGAACACAAGAGCGAGGAATTGGCCCAGAACCTTTCCCATGGCCAGAGGAAGCTTCTGGAGCTGGCCCGGGCGCTTGCTACCGATGCGGATCTCTTCCTTCTGGACGAGCCGACGGCCGGGGTTTTCCCCGAAACGAGGGCTCGCATCCTGGAAATCTTCCAGGAACTCAAAGGGCAGGGGAAAACCATCCTGTTCATTGAGCACAACATGCGGCTGGTCATGGGCGTTTCCGACTGGGTGGTGGTCCTGGGATCCGGCGAGAAACTTGCCGAGGGAACGCCTGAGGAAGTGACGCAGAACGAAAGGGTCATTGAAGCATACCTGGGGAGGGAAGGCCTTGCTGCTTGAGGTTCGGGATCTCACGGTTTACTACGGCCAGGTGCGGGCGTTGCACAGGGTGTCGTTCCAGGTGGGGAAGGGGGAGATTGTGGCCATGATCGGCCCCAACGGTGCCGGGAAGTCCACGGCGCTCCGGGCGGTGTGCGGGTTGCTGGAGATGTATGATGGACGAATTGTACAGGGCGAGATTCGGTTTAAGGGCCGTTCCATCCTCCGGATTCCTCCCTATGATCTTGTCCGCCTGGGTATTGGCTTTGTGCCCCAGGCAGGAGGGATTTTCCCTTCCATGACGGTGTACGAGAATCTGGAAATGGGGGGGTACCTGTTGCAGGACCGCCGACAACTGCAGGAACGAATTGCCGAGGTGTTTCAACTGTTTCCCATCCTGGAAGAGAGAAAAAAACAGCGGGCCGCAACCCTTTCCGGAGGGGAGCAGCAGATGCTGGCAATGGGCAAGGCGCTGATTCTGGAGCCGGACCTGTTAGTCCTGGACGAGCCTTCCGCGGGGCTCTCGCCCAACTATGTGGAAGAGGTCTTTCGCAAAATCCAGGCGATTCATCAAAGGGGAATCGCCATCCTTCTGGTGGAACAGAACGCCCGGCTGGCCCTGATGCACTCCGACCGGGCCTATGTGTTCCAGATCGGGGAGATTGCCAAGGAGGGGAAGTCCGCATCCCTGATGGAGGACCCCGAGATCAAAAGGATCTATCTGGGGATGTAGCCCGGAAATTTTCAATCCTTTGAACCTGCCACCTTAGCGTTTCCCCGTGGCGGTAGGTGTGGAGAGCATAGTCCGTAACACCGAGCCGGACCTGTATTGCCTGGAATCTTCTTTTGGGTTCCTCCGGGCTCAGGCCCGGGCGATGGTTTCGGTGTGTTGCTAATTTTCCCGAGCAAAGTTCCATCCGGATTGCCCCTGTTGAACCCATCTCTGGTGACGTACCAGCGTAGCGCTCCTTGACATTCCGACGGCCAGGCTTTATAAGAAAATCTGACAGCAATGGGCTAAGGAAACCTGGAGGATTTGATGCGGTTGGAAACACCGATTGTGCTGGAGGAGGGAAACTGGCAGGAGGTGGCGCCGCGCAGGGCACGGGTGGCGCCGTCGCTGTGGCAAAAGGCCTGGCAAGAGGCGCTTGGGTTCCTGAGCCTGAAACAGGATGCCAGCCTGCGGCAAGAGGTGGTGCAACAGATGGTGGCCGGGCCTCCAGAGGCCGCGCCCGAGGCCCTGCCGGCGATTCCAACCCTGCCGGACTCCAAACCCCTGGAGGGGCGCCTTGAGGCCCGCTGGCTCTGGGAGGTAATCCCGGAGGACCACAGGGCGCGGGAGGTGGTGACCCTGGTGGATCTGGACCCCCGGGCGGTGTCCCTTCGGCCCGAGGAGGTTTCAGCCCTTCTGGCCTATAGCGACGCGTTGCTGAGCCTGGAGATCCGCCAGGCCCGGGCGGTTTACCCCCAGGCCGTGCCCTTTCTGGTGCAGTTGAAGGCCCGAACCCGCACCGAGGGCCGGGTGCTGCTTCGCCTGGGGGCCTGGAAACCGGATCCCGTGCCCGGATGGGTCCTGGCCCTGCGCCGGGAACCGGCCTTCGTGCGCTGGGCCCGCAAACATGGCGTGTTCCCGGTGCACTGGCCCCTCTGGGTTTTCCCGGAAACCAAAGAAACCCCGGGCTGGCTGAGCCTGCCCAAACAAGAGGAGGAAAAACCGTGAAGCCTTTGACCGTAGAAGACCTGGTTCGGAAGCAGGAAGTGGCAGAGCACACCTATGTACGCGAACTGTGGGGTCCGCTGCCCCAGGAGGTGGAAATCAAACTCAAGAACCTGAAGGCCCTGGGCTTTGACCTGCTCCGGGGCCTGCGGGGCGGCCGGCCCACGGTATTCGTGGCCGACGAAGCCCAGCATCGCCGGGTGGGCGACATCTACGAGCAGGCGGGAGAACGGTACGAGGTTCAGGAAGTGGTGTCCGAGATGCCCCGCGCCACCCGGTTGCTCCTTCGCGTACAACTGGAAGACCGCCGGGGCGTTGTACGGGCCTTTTACCGCGCCGAAAGCGGCGAGGAAACCCTGCTGTTTGAACTGCCCGCCGCCCTGCTGCTCCTCACCTTCTTCAAGAAGCGGGGCTATGCCCACCTGCTCACGGCGTTCCATTCCAGTGGCTTAACCACCCTGTTTCTGCGGAAGCGGGGGGAGGAGGGCAAGGCCCTGCCCTTCGCCTCCTGGCCTCCCAAGTTCCGGCGCGCGCTGCGGGAGGCTGGTGACATCCTGCGCAAGTTCACCGGCACCGGACGGTTCACCCTGGCCTTCTTCGGCCAGAACCGGGAGGGCAAGGACCGGTATGTCGCCCTCTGGCTGGTGCCCACGGTGCAACTCTTCCGAACCGAAGTGGCCGAGCACCTGGACAAACACCTGGCAGCCCTGAACTGAGGAGGAAAACCATGGTTATTCGGAAAGAGCACGCCATTGCCCTGAAACAACTCCTGGAAGCCCGAGAACAGGGACAGGATTTCCTGTGGATTTCTGCGGACCAGGAACCGGTGTTCACGGAACTGGAGTACGCCGGGCTGGTCCGTTATCTCAACCCCCTGCAGCCCGCCCTCACCTATGCGGGCGTGGCCCTGGCCCAGGTGTTGCGGGACCTGTACGCCCAGGGGCCCCAGGCCTGGTCCGAGCGGGAAGAGGAGGTAACCGGCGACGAGGTGATCTTAGAGGCCCACGGCCTGGAGCCGCCCGAGGCCTGGCCCGAGCACTGGCGCTGGCTGGGCAGCGAGATCATCGCCCTGCTGGACGCCGCAGACCGGGCGGGCCAGGTGGGGCCCGAGGCCGTGGAGACCCTGATGGAACGAGGCCTGGCGGCCCGGGTGTGGGATCGGGAGCAGAAGCGCGAGCGGATTGTGCTCTCGGATGCCGGCCGGGAGGTGCTGGAGATCTACCGCAACGCCGAACCCGCCCTGGAGATCTCCGCCGAATTGGCCGAGGTGATCCGGAAAACCCCCACCGGCCCGGCGCCAGCCCGGTTCCTGACCACAGGCACCCATGAGGAGCACCTGCTGGAGGCCATGCGCCTGGTGGCCTACAGCGTGCCCAAGGCCGATGTGTACGCCTTTACCGCGCTGGGCCAGGCGGTCAAGCAAACCCTGGCCCTGGGAGGCTTCGGTACCGGCGATGTGCTCACCTCCGACCTGCTCTGGGTGCTGGCCGATGCGGCCGACGACCGTCCCATTGCCGATACGGCCCGGACTACCCTCCAGAGCCTGGGATACCTGGACGCCGAGGGGAACCTGACCCCGGCCGGGGAGTGGGCCCTGGAGGTGTTCCGGCTCTGGCGCGACCGGCCGGAGCGCGACGTTTGGTCCTTCGCCCTGGAGCAGGAAGAGGTGGAAGTACTCAAGGCCATCCAGGCCCTGTGGGACAAGGCGAAGAGCAACCCCGAGGAAGCCCCTACCTTTAAGAACCTGCGGCGCGAGATGATTGACCGGAAGGTGAAAGAGTACCGCGAACTCCTCAAGCGGTACGGCCGCCGCCTGCAGGAGATGCCCGAGAAGTTCCGGAAGATCGCCGAGCGCTTCGCCGAGGCCCGCGATCTCGCCCGCTGGTACGACGAGAACTTCAACCTCCGGCAGGCCCTCCACAGCCTGGAATCCTTCCAGCTCATTGAGTCCTCCTACGACGACAAGGGACGCGAGGTGTTCCGCATCACGGACTTCGGCCAGTTGGTGTGGCAGGACCAAGTGGTGCAGGAACGGGAGATCCCCTCCACGGCCGTGAAGGCGATCACCATGACCCGCAAGACCTTCTCGGCGCCCGGCCTGGAGTGGTGGCAGCAGGCCCGGGATGCGGGCCTGGTGGGCACCGCCGAGCCC
>WGAB01000329.1 GCA_015489295.1 Caldifarciminota bacterium | reverse complement strand
CAGTTGTACGAAACCAAAGACTTGGAACGCATTTCCAAGTTGCCGTCGCTTCAGGAATCCCGCGCCCAGGTGGTGGGGATCCTGATGGCACCGCTCAGCGGCCTGGTGTATACGCTCCAGGGCCTGCTGAACACCCTGGTGGCGGTGCTGGAAGAAATTGAGAAGAAAAGAAAGGAGGAAGGTTAATCATGTCGGCTGAGAAGATGAGTGTTCAGGACATCGTGTCGGCGATCGAATCGCTTACCGTGCTGGAGCTGGCCGAACTCGTGGAAACCCTGAAGGACAAGTTCGGGGTCACCGGTGCGGTGCCGGTGGCGGCAGCAGCGGTGCCGGCCGCAGGGGCGGCTCCTGCAGAGGCTGAGGCGGAAGAGAAAACCGCCTTCGATGTGGTCCTCGTGGAAGTGCCCGCCAGTGCCAAAATTAAGGTGCTGAAGGAGATCCGGTCGCTGACCGGGTTGGGTCTGAAAGAGGCCAAGGAGCTGATCGAAAACCTGCCCAAACCCGTGAAAGAAGGGGTCGAAAAGGAAGAAGCCGAAAAGATCAAGTCGGCTCTGGAAGGCCTTGGAGCCAAAGTGGAGATTAAGTAATCACCCCCTTGAGTTCCGATCCACAACCAGGTGAGTTCAACCTTTAATGAAAGGGGAGGTGCAGAACATTTCTACTGCCACCCGTCGCCGTATTCAGCGGAAGGGTTATAAAGAAGAGTCCTACCCGATGCCCCACCTGCTCGTGGTGCAGGTGGAATCCTTCCGGCAGTTTCTCCAGGCCGATGTGCCGCCGGAGAGGCGTCGGGACGAGGGACTCCAGGCGGTCTTTAAGGAGATGTTCCCTATCGAGGACATCCACGGCCGCTACTCCCTGGAGTTCATCAGCTATGAGGTGGGCTCTCCCAAGTACACCGTAGAGGAGGCCAAGGAGAAAAACCTCACCTATTCCATTCCCATCTGGGCCAACCTGGAACTCGTGGTCCGGGATCCAGAGGAAAAGGACCCCGAGAAACAGGTCAAACACCGGATCCGGCAGAAGGTGTACCTCTGCGACCTGGTGGCCATGACCCCCAACGGGACCTTCATCGTGAACGGGACCGAGCGGGTGGTGGTCAACCAGCTGCACCGGTCTCCGGGGGTCTACTTCCAGAAGGGGGAACGGGGAGCGCCGGCCTATTCGGCCCTGCTGGTCCCCTACCGGGGTCCCTGGATCGACTTTTCCATTGACAGCCAGAAGGTGCTGGGGGTTACCATCTCCAAGCGGCGGAAGATCCCCATCACCCGCCTGCTCAAGGCCCTGGTGTACAAGGATACGGGCGACATCGTGGAGATGATCTTCTCCCACTATCCGGTGGACCTGGCCTCCGTGAAGCCGGGAACCCGTATCTCCCGCCCGGTGTACAGCCCCCGCCCCAAGGAACAGTCCGTGAGCCAGCTGGAACCCGGCCGCTTCGTGAACGTCCGGGAGATTTCGGATGCCGAAACCGGCGAGGTCCTCGTGCCCCCCATGACCCTGCTGACCGCGGAGCACCTCAAGCAGCTCAAGGCCCACCGGATCCAGCGCATCAAGGTTCAGGAAATGCTCTACCCGGCCGGTACCGAGCTGACGGAGAAGGACCTGGAGAAGCTCCGGGAGTCGGATGTCCACGAGGTGTACATCTCCCCCATCCTCCACCTGGATCCCCGGCAGATGGAACCCGGCCGGTACGTCACGGTCAACGATGTGGTGGACACCAAAACCGGCGAGGTCCTGGTGCCCGTGCTCAGCCTCCTGGAGGAAGACACCCTGGAGTTCCTCAAGGAAGCCGGTGTAGAGCAGGTCAAGGTGCTGCCCAAGGACTTCCCCGGCCTGGATGTCCTGGTGGCCACCACGAAGCTGGACCGCATCAAGGATATCGAAGGGGCCGTGGGGAACCTTTACCGGACCCTGCGGTACACCCCTCCCAAGAGCCTGGAGGAGGCCAAGGCCTACGTCCGCGACTTCTTCATGTCGAAGGCCCGGTTCTTCCTGGGCCGGGTGGGGCGTTTCAAGCTGAACTCCCGCCTGAACCTGGACCTGCCGGGCAACCAGGACACCCTGGACATCGAGGATATCCTGGCCATCGTGCGGCGCCTCATCAAACTCTACGTGGGTGAGGAGCGGGAAGACGACGTCGAGGACATTTCCAACCGCCGCGTACGTCGGGTGGGTGAACTGCTGGCCGAGCAGTTCCGCATCGCCTTCCAGCGGCTGGGGCGCGTGATCAAGGAGCGGATGCTCCTGGAACGGGATGCCAATCTCACGCCCCGCCGCCTGGCCAACCCCCGCATTGTGACCGGCTCGATCCAAGCCTTCTTCGTGGGCGACCGGCTGTCGCAGTTCCTGGACCAGACCAATCCCCTGGCCGAGTTGACCCACAAGCGGCGGCTTTCGGCCCTGGGCAAGGGCGGCCTCACCCGCGAAACCGCCGGCTTTGAGGTGCGCGACGTGCACCCGTCCCACTACGGCCGGCTCTGCCCCATCGAGACTCCTGAAGGCGCCAACATCGGCTTGATCACCTCCCTTACCACCTACGCGCGCATCGACGAACTGGGCTTCATCACCACCCCCCTGCGCCGGGTGAAACGCGGCCGGGTGACCAACGAAGTGGTGGACATGGATCCCCTGGAGGAATCCAAGTACAGGATCGCCTCGGCCGACACCAAGTACGACCCCAAAACCGGCAAGATCCTGCAAAAACACGTATGGGTGCGCCACCGGGGCGGCTACCCGATGGTTCGGCCCGAAGAGGTAGACTTCATCGACGTCTCGCCCCGTCAGGTGCTGTCGCCGTCGGCGGCCCTGATCCCCTTCATCGAGCACGACGACGCCAACCGGGCCCTGATGGGTTCCAACATGCAGCGGCAGGCGGTTCCCCTGATCCAGCCCGATCCTCCCCTGGTCGGCACGGGCCTGGAACACCAGATCGCGGTGAACTCCGGCGCAGCCCTGGTGGCCCAGCGGTCTGGCGTCGTTAAGGAGGTGGATGCCCGGCGCATCGTGATCGAGACCACCGAAGAGGTGGAAGACGAACTCAACCCGCTGAAGGGCCGCCTAGATATTTACGAACTCAAGAAGTTCGAGCGGTCGAACCAGAACACCAGCATCCACCAGAAGCCCCTGGTCCGACCCGGGGAATGGGTAGAACGGGGCGAGGTCATCGCCGACGGCCCCGCCACCCGCCAGGGCGAGCTGGCCCTGGGGAAGAACCTGCTGGTGGCCTTCATCCCGTACTTCGGCTACAACTTCGAAGACGCCATCGTAGTGTCGGAACGGGTGCTCAAGGAGGACCTCTTTACCTCCATCCACATCCTGGAGTACAAGGTCGAGGTGCGGGAAACCAAGCTGGGGCCCGAGGAGGTCACCCGGGACCTGCCCAACGTCAGCGAAGAGGTGGTCAAGAACCTGGACGAATACGGCATCGTGCGGATCGGTGCCGAGGTGGGGCCCGACGACATCCTCGTGGGCAAGATCTCGCCCAAGGGCGAACGCGAGCTGCTGCCCGAAGAAAAACTGATCTACGCCATCTTCTCGGAAAAGGCCAAGGACGTGAAGGACACCTCCCTCCGGGTGCCTCCGGGGGTCGAGGGGGTCGTGGTGGACGTGGTGGTGCTCTCCCGCAAGCGTGACCGGGATCCGCTGTTCAAGAAGGTGGTACGGGAACGCCTGGAGAAACTGGAACGGGAAACCGCCTTTGCCAAACGGAACCTCCAGGAGGGCCTGCGGCAGCGCTTCGTGGAGCTCCTCAAGAACTACAAACTGCGGGGCGACATCCTGGACGCCGAAGGCAACGTGGTGGTCCCCGCAGGTACCCGGCTCACCGCCCGTCTCCTTTCCACCCTCAACCCTCTGCAACTGCAGCTCCCCAAGCCCCTGATTTCCGACAAGGAGCGGGAGCAGAAGGTCTTTGCCCTGCTGGAACGGGCCCGCGAGATCCTGAAGGACATCGAGGAACGGGCCAAACGGGAACAGGAGCGCATCCTTCGGGGCGACGAGCTCCCGCCGGGCGTGATCCAGCTGATCAAGGTGTATGTGGCACAGAAGCGCAAGCTCCAGGTGGGCGACAAACTGGCCGGACGCCACGGAAACAAGGGCGTGGTGGCCCGGATCGCGCCGGCCGAAGACATGCCCTTCCTGGAGGACGGCACCCCGGTGGACATCGTGCTGAACCCTCTGGGGGTGCCCTCGCGGATGAACGTGGGTCAGATCCTGGAGACCATCCTGGGCTGGGCCGCCAAGGAAAAGGGTATCTATTACGCGACTCCGGCCTTTGAGGGGTTCTCGACCGAGGACATCAAGAAGGAACTGGAAGAAGCCGGCCTGAACCCCGAGGGTAAGGTGTGGGTGCGCGATGGCCGCACCGGCGAACGCCTCGCCTACCCGGTGACGGTAGGCTACATCTACATGATGAAGCTCATCCACATGGTGGAAGACAAGGTACATGCTCGAGCCGTGGGGCCCTACTCGCTCATCACCCAGCAGCCGGTGGGAGGCAAGAGCCACTTCGGCGGCCAGCGGTTCGGGGAGATGGAGGTGTGGGCGCTGGAGGCCCACGGAGCCGCCTACACCCTGCAGGAGATGCTGACCGTGAAGTCCGACGACATCCAGGGCCGGAACCGGCTGTATAAGGCGCTCCGGAACGGCGAGGAGCCCCCCGAACCGGGATTGCCGGCCTCCTTCAGCGTGCTGCTGCACACCCTGCGAGGCCTGGGCCTGGATATCGAGATCATCACGGACGAGGGGAAAAAGAAGGCCCCTGCGTCCGAGAAAACCGAGCAAACAGGGGTGAAGGAAAGTGGATATTAACCCCAAGGATCTGAAGGCCCTGAGGATTCGGCTGGCCTCGCCGGAGACCATCCTGGAATGGTCGCACGGTGAGGTAACCAAGGCCGAAACCATCAATTACCGGACCCAGAAACCCGAGCGGGACGGTCTGTTCTGTGAGCGGATCTTCGGCCCCGTCAAGGACTACGAGTGCTCCTGCGGGCGCTACAAGGGTATCCGCCACAAGGGCATCGTCTGCGACAAGTGCGGCGTGGAGGTCACCTCCTCCTCCGTGCGCCGGGAGCGCATGGGGCACATCTCCCTGGCCGTGCCCGTGGCCCATATCTGGTACTACAAGGTGCCGCCTTCCATCATGGGCCTGCTCCTGGATCTGTCGGTGCGGGAACTGGAGTCCATCCTGTACTACGATTCCTACATCGTCACCGACCCCGGGGATACCGATCTCTACAAGGGTCAGGTGCTCACGGAGCGGGAGTACCAGGAGTACCGGGAGGAGTTCGGCGATGCCTTTGAGGCTGGCATGGGAGCGGAGTCGATCCGCAAGATCCTGGCCGGCCTGAAGCTGGACGAACTCTCGCTGGATCTCCGCACCCGGATCGAGTACGAGAAGTCTCCCCTCAAGCGCACCAAACTCCTGAAGAAACTCCGGGTGGTGGAAGCCTTCCTGATCTCCGGGAACCGACCGGAGTGGATGATCCTGACGGTGCTGCCCGTGATTCCGCCAGACCTTCGGCCCCTGGTGCCCCTGGACGGTGGCCGGTTCGCCACCTCCGACCTGAACGATCTCTACCGCCGCGTGATCACCCGGAACAACCGCCTCAAGAACATGATCGAAATGAATGCGCCGGAGATCATCCTGCGGAACGAAAAGCGGATGCTCCAGGAGGCGGTCGACGCTCTGCTGGACAACTCCCGGCGGAACCGGCCCATTACCGGCCGGGGCGGCCGCAAGCTCAAGTCCCTTTCCGACGTCCTGCGGGGCAAGAAGGGCCTGCTGCGGCGGAACCTGCTGGGTAAGCGGGTGGACTACTCCGGCCGCTCCGTGATCGTGGTGGGGCCGGAACTCAAGCTCCATCAGGTGGGGCTGCCCAAGGAAATGGCCGTCGAGCTCTTCCTGCCCATGGTGGAGCAAAAGGTGCGCGACTCGGGCCTGGCCGAAACCCTGCGCTCGGCCCGGAAGATGGTGCAGCAGCGACACCCGGCCATGTGGAAACTGCTGGAGGAGGTGGTCAAGGACCATCCGGTGCTGCTGAACCGGGCCCCCACCCTGCACCGGCCCTCCATCCAGGCCTTTGAGCCCGTGCTCATCGAGGGCAAGGCCATCCGGCTGCATCCCCTGGTGTGTACGGCCTACAACGCCGACTTCGACGGCGACCAGATGGCGGTGTTCGTACCGCTTTCTCCCGAGGCCCAGCTGGAAGCCGGTATGCTCATGCTCTCGCCCCGGAACATCCTGTCGCCCGCCCACGGTAAGCCCCTGGCCTCGGCGTCCCAGGACATGGTGATCGGGATCAACTTCATCACCAAGATCCTGCCCGGTGCCAAGGGCGAAGGGACCCGCTTTGCCTCCCCCGAGGAAGCCCGGCTGGCCTACGAAAACGGCTACATCGACCTGCGGGCCGAGATCGAGGTGCCCATCAACGGCGAGTGGGTGAAGACCACCGTGGGCCGCCTGATCTTCAACGATATCGTGCCCCCGGAGCTCGGGTACATCAACGCTGAGATGGACAAAAAGGCCATCGCCCGCCTGGTGTACCGCATCCACAAGGAACTGGGAAGCGGACCCACGGCCCGGTTCCTGGACCAGATGAAGGACCTCGGGTTCTCCATGGCCACCTACTCCGGCCTCACCTTCGGCATGGACGATATGCTCGTGCCCCCGGAAAAGAAGGAGATCATCGAGCGGGCTCTACGGGAACGGGATGCCGTGGAACGGGCGTACCGGAAGGGCCTGATCTCCCGAATCGAACGGTACCAGAAGATCCTGGACATCTGGACCCGGGCCACCGAAGAGGTCAAGGAACGGATGATGCAACTCCTGGCCCAGGACCGGAACGGGTTCAACCCCATTTACATGATGGTAACCTCGGGCGCCCGAGGCAACGTGGACCAGGTGCGCCAGCTGGCTGGAATGCGGGGCCTGATGGCCCGGCCCTCCAAGGCCAAGGACATCCTGGGAGAGTTCATCGAAACCCCGGTGGTTTCCAACTTTAAAGAGGGCCTTTCGGTACTGGAGTACTTCATTTCCACCCACGGCGCCCGGAAGGGCCTGTCGGATACCGCCCTGAAGACCGCCGATGCCGGCCACCTCACCCGGCGACTCGTGGACGTGGCCCAGGAAGTGGTGGTGACCATGGAGGATTGCGGCACCATCATGGGCCGCGAAATGACGGCCCTCAAGGAGGGCGAAACCGTCATCGAAAGCCTGGCCGAACGGATCCAGGGGCGGGTGGCCCTGGAGCCAGTGATCCACCCGGAAACCGGCGAGGTTATGGTGGACGAGGGCGAGATCATCGACGAGGAGATCGCCCAAAAGATCGAGCAGGCCGGCATCGAGAAGGTACAGGTGCGCTCGGTACTGCGGTGCCAGGCACCCCAGGGCGTGTGCGCCATGTGCTACGGGCGGAACCTGGCCACCGGCCGGCTCGTGGAACTGGGTGAGGCCGTGGGGGTCATCGCCGCCCAGTCCATCGGTGAGCCCGGGACCCAGCTCACCCTCCGAACCTTCCACACCGGTGGTGCCGCCGAACGGATCGCAGAGGAAGCGGCCCATCGCGCCCCCTTCTCCGGGGTTGTGGAGTACGTGAACCTGGAAGTGCTGGAGCGGAAAGAAAACCGCAAAACCATCTACATCGCCGCCACCAAGCGGGGCAAGATCCGGGTGGTCAACGCCCGCAAGAACCTGAGCCGCGAGTTCAATATCCCCTTCGGCGCCATCCTGCGGGTCAAGGACGGACAGCGGGTGAAAAAGGACGAGATCCTGGCCGAATGGGAGCCCTATTCTCTGCCCATCCTGGCCCGGGTTGCCGGCAAGGTGGAATTCAGCGGCCTTGTGGAGGGCATCACCCTGCGCGAAACCATCGAGGAGGGCAAGATCGAACGGGTGGTGGAAATGGACCGCCACCGCCGGTTCTACCCCAAGGTGCTCATCAAGGACCCCGAAACCGACGAGGTCCTGGACACCGTGTACCTGGTGCAGGATGCCCGCCTGGTGGTCAAGGAGGGCGACCTGGTGGCCCCCGGCGACTTCATCGCCCGGGTACCCCGTGAGGTGGGCAAAACCCGGGACATCACCGGTGGTCTGCCGCGGGTGGAGCAGCTCTTCGAGGCACGGACCCCGGCCAACAAGGCCATCGTTTCCGAGATCTCCGGCAAGGTGCGGGTCCTGCCTCCTGAAAAGGGCTTCTTCAAGGTGGTGGTAGAATCGCCCGCCGGCGAAACCCGGGAATACAAGATCCCGTACGGCCGCTACCTCCTCGTGACCACGGGCGACTGGATCGAGGCCGGCGAGCCCTTTACCACAGGCCCCATCGATCCCCACGACATCCTGCGCATCAAGGGCAAGGACTACGTGCAGGAGTTCCTCCTGGACCAGATCCAGGAGGTGTACCGCCTGTCCGGTGTAAAGATCGACGACAAGCACATCGAGATCATCGTGCGCCAGATGATGCGGAAGGTGCAGATCACGGACTCCGGCGATACCAAGTTCGTGCAGGGCGACATCGTGGACCAGTACAAGGTGGAACGGGTGAATACGGAAACCGTGGCCCGGGGCGGACGGCCGGCCAAGTACAAGCCGATCCTCGTGGGCATCTCCCGGGCGTCGCTGGAAACCGAGAGCTTCATCGCTGCGGCCTCGTTCCAGGAGACCACCAAGGTGCTGGCCAACGCCGCCATCGAGGGCAAGGTAGACGAACTGCAGGGCCTGAAGGAGAACGTGATCATCGGCTCGCTGGTTCCCAGCGGCACCGGCGTGAAGAAGTACCGCCGGATTCGCCTGAAGGTCGAGGAGGAACAACGGAAAAAGGCGGTTACCTCCGAGGGTTGACCGCCGGGCTCACAACCTCCGTAAAACGGCAGCAAAACGGAGGAACGAAGAGCCTTCTCTCTGTTGACAGCCCCTGAGGGGGTCGTTAAGATAATTGGCCCTTGTGAGGGAGGAACTATGCCAACGATCAACCAACTGGTTCGGTACGGAAGAAAGCCGAAGCCAAAGAAGTCGAAGTCGCCGGCGCTGGAAGGGAACCCCCAGAAGCGCGGGGTGTGCATCCGGGTGTACACCACCACGCCCAAGAAGCCGAACTCGGCCATGCGGAAGGTGGCCAAGGTGCGGCTTTCCAACGGGCGTGAGGTGGTGGCCTATATTCCCGGCGAAGGGCACAACCTGCAGGAACACTCGGTGGTTCTCGTGCGCGGCGGCCGTGTCAAGGACCTGCCGGGCGTGAAGTATCACATCATCCGCGGCAAGTACGATGCCGCAGGGGTGGAGGGCCGGCGGAACTCCCGGTCCCTCTACGGTACCAAACGTCCGAAGGAGTAAGGGTGAGCCATGAGAAGAAGACGCGCACCGGAACGCAAGATTGAACCCGATCCCAGGTACGGCTCGGTCCTCGTGGCCAAGTTCATCAACAACCTCATGTGGGACGGCAAAAAGAGCCTGGCCCAGAAGATCTTTTACCAGGCGCTGGATCACATCGAGAAGACCACCGGGCTCTCGGGCCTGGAGGTGTTTGAAAAGGCCATCGAGAACGTGAAGCCGGAGATGGAAGTGCGACCGCGGCGGGTGGGCGGTGCCACGTACCAGGTGCCCGTGGAGGTTCGCCCCAAGCGGCAACTGTCGCTGGCCATCAAGTGGATCATCCGCGCCATGCGGTCGCGGCCCGAGCGCCGGGCCTACGAACGGCTGGCCAACGAACTCCTGGACGCCTACAAGGGCGTGGGCGGTGCCATCAAGATCAAGGAAAACACCCACGCCATGGCCCGGGCAAACCGGGTGTTTGCCCACTTCCGGTGGTAAGGATCTCGCGTTCCGTAAGAACCTTGAAACGACAACAGCAGACAAGGTGGTGGCCATACCATGGGCGCTCTGGCGCTGGATCGGATCCGGAATATCGGCTTTGTCGCCCACATCGACGCCGGCAAAACCACAGTAACCGAACGGATCCTGTACTACACCGGCAGGATCCACCGGCTCGGCGATGTGGACGAGGGGACGGCCACCACCGACTGGATGGTGCAGGAGAAGGAACGCGGGATCACCATCACCTCCGCCGCCACCTTCTGCCGGTGGCGTGACGCCTTCATCAACATCATCGATACCCCGGGGCACGTGGACTTCACCGCCGAGGTGGAACGCGCCCTGCGGGTGCTGGACGGCCTGGTGGTCATCTTCAGCGCCGTTGAGGGGGTGGAGCCCCAGTCGGAAACCGTCTGGCGGCAGGCCGATCGCTACGGAGTCCCCAAGATCGCCTTCATCAATAAGATGGACCGCATGGGGGCCTCCAGCGAACGGGTGATCCGCCAGATTGAGGAACGGTTCGGCGTCCGACCTTTGCCCCTGCAACTGCCCATCGGCCTGGAGGCCGACTTTGTGGGGGTGGTGGACCTGGTGCACCGGCGCCGCCTCATCTGGGATGTGGACGAAACCGGCGAGAAGTACCGGGAGGAAAAGGCCACCGGCCCGGAGGTGGAGGAGGCCTACGAGGCCCTGGTGAACGCCCTGGCCGAAGTGGACGAGGCCGTGCTGGAGGAGTACATGGACCGGGGCGAGGTGTCGCCGGAAACCCTGAAACAGGCCATCCGCCAGGTGACCCTCCAGGGCCTGATGGTGCCCGTGCTCCTGGGATCCGCCCTGAAGAACCGGGGGATCCAGCCCCTGCTGGACGCCATCGTGGACTACCTCCCTTCCCCCCTGGATGTGGAGGTGCCCCTGGGCGTGGACCCCCACACGGGCGACATCGTGGAGCGCAAGCCCGATCCGAAGGAGCCCTTCTCCGGCCTGGTGTTCAAGGTGCAGCGCGACAAGCATGCTGGCCGCCTGCTGTACACCCGCATCTACTCCGGCACCCTGCGGGTGGGCCAGAAGGTGCTGAACACCGTGACCGGCACCCAGGGGAAGGTGCTCCGCATTTACCGGATGCACGCCATCAAACGGGAAACCCTGCGGGAGGCGGCGGCCGGGGACATCGTGGCCCTGGTGGGGCTGAAGGACGCCAAAACCGGCGACACCCTGTGCGATCCCCAGGCACCGGTGCTCTTCGAGGGCATGCAGTTCCCCGAGCCCGTAGTGAGCATGGTCATCGAACCCCGGAGTTCCAAGGACCTGGACCGCCTGAAGCAGGCCATCTCCGATATGCTGTACGAAGACCCCACCTTCCGCTTCAAGGAGGATCCGGAAACCGGCGAGCTCATCATCTCGGGGATGGGCGAGTTGCACCTGGAGATCCTGGTAGACCGGATCCGGCGGGAGTTCGGGGTGCCCGTACGGCTGGGCCGGCCGCAGGTGGATTACCGCGAAACCGTCACCGAGACCGTGGAAAAGGAGGCGGTGGTGGAACGCGAGGTGGGCGGCACGGTCCACCGGGGCCGGGTTCGGGTCCGGGTGTCGCCGATCGAGGACCGCGGACAGGTGGTGCTGTCCGTGCCCGAAGACCTGCCCCAGGAGTTTCGCGAAGTGGCCCTGGCCACCCTTCGCGAGCGGGTGGCCTATGGACCCCTACTTGGCTACCCGCTGTTTAACCTTAAAATAGAGGTCCTTGATTTGGACACCGAGGGGGGTACCCCTCTGGGCACCCGGCTGGCTCTGATCCAGGCCTTACGGGAGGCCCTTTCGGCGGCTCACCCCATTCTGCTGGAACCGGTCATGTACCTGGAGGTCCAGGTACCGGCCGACTACGTGGGGAATGTTGTCGCCGATCTCGGCCACCGGGGCGGCGAGCTGCTGGGGATCGAGGTGGTCACCCCGGGTGTGCAAAAGGTGAAGGGGAAGGCTCCCCTGAAGAACCTGTTTGGGTACGCGGTCCAGTTGCGATCGCTCACCCAGGGCAGGGGCAATGTGTGGATGAAACTGGACACCTTTGCCCCGCTGCCGGAAAAAGAGTTCAAAGAAATGCTGTCACTAAGATAGCGGAGGTGTAAAGTCATGTCGAAGCCGAAGTTTGAACGGAAGAAGCCCCACTTGAACGTGGGAACCATCGGCCACGTAGACCATGGTAAGTCCACGCTGACCTCTGCCATCACCAAGTACCTGTCGCTCAAGGGTCTGGCCGAGTATGTGCCCTTTGACGCCATCGACAAGGCGCCGGAGGAGAAGGCCCGCGGCATCACGATCCAGCTGGCCCACATCGAGTACGAAACCGAAAAGCGCCACTACGCCCATATCGACTGTCCGGGCCACGCCGACTACGTGAAGAACATGATTACCGGCGCCGCCCAGATGGACGGGGCGATCCTGGTGGTGGCGGCACCCGACTCGGT
>WGAB01000328.1 GCA_015489295.1 Caldifarciminota bacterium | reverse complement strand
TGTAGGTTTCGGCGGCCGCCTGGGCCCGGTGGGTGTGCATCGTGATCTCGGTGCCGCCGCCCAGCACCCGACCGAAGGGTGCCGCCACCACGGGCTTTTCAAAGTACTTGAGCGCCATGGCAGCCTGCTGGAACCGGCGCACCATAAAGTCCAGCTCCTCCCATTCCTCCTCGGCAATGGCCTGCAGGATGAGGGCCAGGTTGGCACCCGCCGAGAAGTGGCGGCCCCGGTTGCCGATGACCAGGGCATCAAAGTCGGTGCGCACCTTGTCCAGGCTGTCAAAGATCATCTGGATGGTGCCCGGGCCCAGGGCGTTGGCTTTGGTGTGGAACTCCAGCAGGGCGACGCCGTCGCCCAGGTCAATCAGGCTGGCCTCCGGATTGGCCAGCACCTCCTTGCCCTCGGCCTTGAGGTGGTCCAGAACGATGACCTCTTCGGGCAATTCCTCGGGCACGTGCGTCTTCTGGGTGAAGTCAAAGTACAGCCGGCGGGTGGGTTCCTGGCGGTAAAAGGAGGCATGACCTGCCTGGAGGAGGTCCTGCACCCGGGCCGGCACGGGCCGGCCCTCGGCCTCCAGCCGCTTTACGAACTCGGGCACGCCGATGGCGTCGTAGGTTTCAAAGGGCCCCAGCCGGAAGTTGAAGCCCCATTTGATGGCGTTGTCCACGCTCAGGATGTCATCGGCGATCTCGGGGATGCGGTTGGCGGCATACACCAGGAACGCCGACAGGGTGCGCCAGGCGAACTCGGCGGCCTTATCGCGGCCCTGCAGCAGGGTGCGGATCCGGCCAGCCGGGGTTTCCTCCATCAGCGCGGCCTCCACCGAGGCGAACTTTGGCTTTTGGCGTTCGCGGTACTCCAGGGTTTTCCAGTCCAGCACCAGGCGTTTGCCGTTTTCCTTCTTGTAGAAGCCGGCGCCGGCCTTGTCGCCCAGGAGGCCCCGTTCCACCATCTTTTCCAGGAACTCCGGCGGCTTGAACACCTCCCGCATCTCGTCGTGGGGTGCGTTTTCATAGACATTGCGGGCCACATGCAACAGCACGTCCAGGCCCACCATGTCCAGGGTGCGGAAGGTGGCGCTCCGGGGCCGACCCATGGCGCGGCCGGTGATGGCATCCACCTCTTCCACGGTGAGGTCCATGTCCACCATGGTGTGGATGATGTGGAGGATGCCGAACACCCCGAGCCGGTTGGCGATGAAGTTGGGTGTGTCCTTGGCCACCACCACACCCTTGCCGAGCCGCCGGGTGCCGAAGTCCTGGAAAAACCGGAGTACTTCGGGGTTGGTATCCCGGGCGGGCACGAGTTCCAGGAGTTTCATGAACCGGGGCGGATTGAAGAAGTGGGTGCCCAGGAAGTGGCGGCGGAAATCGTCGGACCGGCCTTCGGCCAGGCGGTTCACGGAAAGGCCTGAGGTGTTGGTGCTCACGAGGGTGCCGGGCCTGCGGAACTGTTCCACGCGTTCAAACAGGTTCCGTTTGATGTCCAGCCGTTCCACGACGGCCTCTACGATCCAGTCCACCTCCGAGACCCTGGGGAGATCGTCCTCAAAGTTCCCGATGCGAATGCGGCCCCGAAAGTCCGGGTGATAGAAAGCCGGAGGTTGCGCCTTGAGCAACCTCTGGAGGGCGGTACGGGGAAAACGGTTCCGGTCTTTGGGATCCTTCGCATCGGGGGGAACGATGTCCAGGAGCAGCACCTGGAGCCCGATGTTGGCGAGATGGGCCGCGATCTGGCTCCCCATGGTCCCGGCGCCGAGAACGGCAGCCGATCGGATGTGCTTCATGGCGAAGCCCCCTTTGGTTTCTTCAATTGTACGGGGGATGTCAAGGAACCCGCCAGGGAGAAGGAAGCGGGTTCGCTTCGGGGCCTGTACAGGGAGGTGAATGCAGGGGTCCTGGGGGGTGGTGCCTGGCGGAACCGCGAACCTATCGGACGCAGAAAACCCCTGGAGGTTCGCGGATTTTGTAACCTGCTGGTTTTCAAGGGGTTGGGTGATTCTCTACCTCCTATGGGGGTTCGTAGGAGAGCCCTCCAGGGGAGGTTCGCGGAAACCGGCTCTCGAGCCCTTGACACATGCGGCCTCCAGGCTGTAGAGTTGAAACACAGCAATTCCGGCTGACGGAATGGAAACATATAACCTTGGATATGGCGTAGGCGACAGGCCCGGAGTTGAAACACAGCAATTCCGGCTGACGGAATGGAAACCCTTCTTTTTGTTCCTGTTGGCCACGCTGGATGCGGGGTTGAAACAC
>WGAB01000327.1 GCA_015489295.1 Caldifarciminota bacterium | reverse complement strand
GCATGCCACAGCCGGGCCGTATATTGAGGGCACCCTGGGAGGTGTGCGATGGAGGTGCTGAAGGAATACCGGGTGAACGATCGTCGGGTGCTCGTGGGTGTAGGCGACATCACCGAGGAGGTGGTGGACGCCATCGTGAACGCGGCCAACTCGTACCTGAAGCACGGGGGCGGGGTGGCCCGCGCCATCGTGCGGAAGGGCGGCCGGATCATCCAGGAGGAGAGCGACCGCATCGGCTACGTGCCCGTGGGCCAGGTGGCGGTAACCTCGGCCGGCAAGCTGCCCGCGCGGTATGTGATCCACGCCGTCGGCCCCCGCTGGGGCGAGGGCGACGAAGACGAGAAACTACGGAGCGCTGTAGCCAACGCCCTGGCCAAGGCCGAGGAGCTGGGCCTTACGAGCATCGCCCTGCCCGCCATTTCCATGGGCATCTTCGGGTTCCCCAAGGACCGCGGCACCCGCATCATCCTGGAGACCGTGGTGGAGTTCCTGCGGAACCGGGCTCGCCATCTGCAGGAGGTGCGCCTTGTGGACATCTCCCGCGACACGGCCGAGCACTACCTGGCGGCGGCCCGGAGCCTGGGGCTGGAATCCGGCAACGGCCCGTAGGGGCTGCCGGCTTGCAGCCCCAGAGCCGGCGGCATAGACTAATGCCATTGTCTCAGGAGGTTTCTGCCGATGAGAGTGTTGGTATACGGCATGGACGGCGCCACCTGGCGCGTCATTCGGCCGATGATGGAAAAGGGGAAGATGCGGAACCTCCGTTCCCTCATGGAACGGGGGTCCTATGGGGTGCTCCACTCGCTGGAGCCCATGATCTCCCCGATGCTCTGGACCACCATTTCCTCGGGCAAGGTGCCCGAGAAACACGGGGTCAAGGACTTCGTGATCCCCAGCGATGCGGTGAAAACCCGCCGCATCTGGGACATTCTGGAAAAGTACGGCAAAACCGTAGGCATCTTCGGCCACATGGTCACCTGGCCGCCCCGGCCCATCCGGCACTTCATGATTCCGGATGTCTTCGCCCGGGGGCCGGAAACCTATCCGCCGGAATACCAGTTCATCCGGGAAATGGCCGTGGCCGAGGCCGCCGGCGCCCGCTCCCTCGCCAAGTACCTGGGCTATGTGTGGCAGGGGGTGCGCCACGGCTTCCGGCTGTCCAGCCTGTGGGCCGCCGCCCGTTATATGGCCGAAGAAAAACTGCGCCACTACGGCTACCTGGACACCTATTACCGGAAGCGGCTCCTGAAACTCCGGTTCCAGGCCGACCTCTTCGTGCACCTGGTGCGCCGGTTCCAGCCGGATTACCTGTTCTTCTATTCCAATGTCACCGACGCCTGCGCCCACCTGTACTGGAAATTCCACGAACCCGAACGGTTCCCGGAGGTCACGGAGGAGGAGGTGCGGAAGTACGGCGGCGTGCTGGAGGAGGTGTATGAGGCCTCGGACCGGGCCCTGGGCCGGATCCTCAAAACCCTGGGGCCGGAGGACCAGGTGCTGGTGATCTCCGACCACGGCTTCCAGCCGGTGCCCCAGATGGAGGACACCAAAACCTATGTGGTGCGGAGCGAGGCCCTGCTCAAGGCCCTGGGGGTTGCAGACCGGGTGCGGTATGTGGTCATCTCGGACCGCACCTATATCCGAAGCCTGGGCAACGATACCGCCTTTGAAGACCAGTTGATGGAACGCATCCGCCGGATCCAGATCCACGGGGTGCCCCTGTTCGTCACCAAGCGCGACAAGGTGGGCTATGTGCTGGTCACCGTGAACAACCGCGAGGCCTCGCCGCACATTGATCTCTCCGAAAGCGTGGAGATTGAAGGGAAACCTGTGCCCCTGGGCAAACTCCTGAGCGAGTCCGACACCCGGATCTCGGGCGAGCACCACCCCGAGGGCATCATCGTGGTGGCCGGCCCGGGCTTCAAAAAGGGTGTGGAAATTGAGGGCGCCTCGGTGCTGGACATCACGCCCACCGTGCTGGCCCTCTTCGGCATCCCCATCGGCCGGGACATGGACGGCAAACCCCTGACCCAGGTGCTGGCCGACTCCGTGGCCGAGGCCATCTCCTACGTGGACACCCACGACGAAGACTACACCTACAGCAGCGAGGAGGGCGAGTACACCGACGAACTCAAGGAACACCTCCGGGGCCTCGGCTACCTGTAGGAACCCCATCTTGCGTGCCGTCATCCTGGTACTGGGCCTGGGCAACGACCTTGTAGGGGACGACGCCCTGGGCCCGATGGCGGTGCGCCGCCTGGCCCAAACCCTGCCCCATCCCGCCGTTCGGTATGAAAGCACAGCCGAGTCGGGCCTGCGGCTCCTGGATCACATCGCCGGATTTCAGTACCTCCTGGTGATGGATGTGCTGCAGGATCCGCGCCGGCCCGCCGGCACCCTGCTGGAGTACTCCCTGGAAGACCTACCCGCCTCGGCAACGGCAATGTCCTTGCACGCCATGGGGTTGGCCGAGGTTCTGGCCACCGGAAAAGCCCTGGGTTTGACCATGCCCCGGGAGGGCCGGGTGCTGGCGGTGGTGGCCCGGAACCTGCAGACCCTCGGGGCTCCCCTGAGCCCTGAGGTGGCCCAAACCCTGCCCCGGCTGGTGCGCCGGGCCCAGGAGGTGCTGGAAACATGGCTCAAAAGCGTGTCGTTTTAGAAGAGGGCATCCTGAAGTCCAACGACCTTCTGGCCCAGAAGGTGCGCGAAGACCTAAGGCGCCGCCGAATCCTGGTCACCAACCTGCTCTCCTCCCCGGGGGCCGGCAAGACCGCGCTCCTGGAGGCCCTCGCCCAAAACCTCGGCCCCCAGATGGCGGTGATC
>WGAB01000326.1 GCA_015489295.1 Caldifarciminota bacterium | reverse complement strand
CGAGAGCACATCCACGATGCCGCGGAACCCGCGTTCCCGGCCGATGGGCACCTGGAGCAGGAGCGGGGTCACGCCGAAGCGCTCTTCCAGTTGCCGAACGGCGCGGTACGGGTCGGCGCCGATCTTGTCCATCTTGTTGAGGAACACGATGCGGGGTACCCGGTACCGGTCGGCCTGGGTCCACACCGTTTCGGTTTGGGGCTCCACGCCGGCCTCGGCGTCCAGCACGATGATGGCGCCGTCCAGCACCCGCAGCGAGCGTTCCACCTCCACGGTGAAGTCCACATGGCCCGGGGTGTCCACGATGTTGATCTGGTGGTCCCGCCAGAAGCACACGGTGGAGGCCATGGTGATGGTGATGCCCCGTTCCCGTTCCTCGGGCATCCAGTCCATGGTGGCGGTGCCTTCGTGCACCTCCCCGAGTTTGTGGACCCGACCGGTGAGGTACAGGATCCGCTCGGTGGTGGTGGTTTTGCCTGCATCAATGTGGGCCACCAGCCCGATGTTCCGAAGATGTACGATGCCCTTTCTCATTGCGTTCACGCTCCTTACAAAGTCCGGGGGATTTCCACGAGGGGAATCCAGAAGGGCGCAAAGTTTACAGGTTTACTCAGGCTTCCGCAACCCGGTGGGCCGGGAGATTGACACTCCGGCACCGCCTGTGTACCATTTTAGGGACATCGGGGAGTAGCGCAGCCTGGTTAGCGCACCTGCCTTGGGAGCAGGGGGTCGGCCGTTCGAATCGGCTCTCCCCGATTTTTTATTGCCCACCGAGTGTTCCCGTCCTGTTCTGTCGTTGCCCCCTCTGTGCCGGTTTGGTACAGCCGGACAGAAAACCGCCCTTCGCACCTTCCGAAAGTTAATCAAACCTCCGAAGGTATCTTTCGGCAGGATTTTTGCATCGGGAAGGAGCGGAAAGGAGGGCCCTATGGAGATCCAGAGGACCATCAAGTACGAGGCGGAACTGGATCGCCAGTTCGCCTACGAGATCGCCGAGTCTCCTGGGGCCGAAACCCTCTTTGAGTGCATCCAGTGTGGCGCGTGCTCCGCGGCCTGTCCCGTGTCCATTTACATGGACCTCACGCCCCGCCGGGTGATCGCCATGACCCGGGAAGGCTTTAAGCACGAGGTCCTTTCCTCCCTCACCATCTGGCTTTGCTCCTCGTGCTATGCCTGTACCGTGGAGTGCCCCGTGGGCATCAAGGTGACGGATGTCATGTATGCCCTGAAACAACGCGCCATCAAGGAGGGCTACGGCCCCAGGAAGGTGCTCACCCGCATCCTGGCCCAGTCTTTTTACGAAGCTGTAAAGGAGGACGGACGGATCACCGAACGCAAGGTGACCCTCCGGCTGTATCGCCGTGCCGGCCTGAACCACCTGATCCAGATGGCGCCCCTGGGCCTGAAGCTCTGGCGTAGCGGCCGGCTGAGTGCCTTCGGTACCGAGCGCGTCAAGAACCCCGCCGAGGTCCGAGCCCTTCTGGAGTGCCTGGAGGAACAGGAGGGAGGCGAATCCCCATGAGCGGCTACGCTTACTATCCCGGCTGTTCGCTTTTGGGAACCGGCAGGAGCTATGACGAATCGACCCGGGCCGTGCTGGAGGCCCTGGGGGTGCCCTATCGGGAACTGGAAAACTGGAACTGCTGTGGAGCCACGGCCTACTCGTCCATCAACGAGTGCACGGCCTTTGCCCTGGCCGCCCGGAACCTGGCCCTGGCACATCAACAGGGCGATCCCATCCTGGCCCCCTGCCCCAACTGCTACCTGGTGCTGACCAAAACCCAGCGGTACCTGAAGCAGTATCCGAAGATCCGCCAGCGCATCGCCCAGTCCCTGGAGCGGCTGGGCCTGAAACTGGGCAACGAGGTGCCCGTTCGGCATCCCCTGCAGGTGCTTTCCGAAACCCCGGGCCTGGAGGCCATCCGCCGGAAAATCCAGAAACCTCTGAAGGGGCTGCGGGTGGTGCCCTACTACGGTTGCCTGCTGGCCCGGCCCTTCCCCATCGCGGAGGACCCCTGGAACACCACGATCCTGGAGGACTTCATCCGGGTGACCGGCGCCGAGGTGTTGCCCTATGCCTACCGCACCCGATGCTGCGGCGGCGCGTTGACCGGCGTGGTGCGGGAGGCTGGCCTCCGGATGGTCTACATCCTGCTCCGCGAGGCCCTGCGGCAGGGGGCCCAGGCGGTGGTGACCACCTGCCCCCTGTGCCAGTTCAACCTGGAGGCCTTCCAGGATCAGGCTCTGGGCAGGAACGGCATCCAGGAACGGATCCCCGTGGTCTACTTCACCCAGCTCCTCGGGCTCGCTTTGGGGTTGCCTCCCAAAAAACTCGGCCTGCACCGGCATCTCATTCCCTTCCGGCCCCAATGGAAAGCCCTACAGGAGGCGGTGGCATGAAGGGCAACGGCGAGGTTCCCCGGATCGGCGTGTATGTGTGCGATTGCGGCACCAACATCGCCGGCAAGGTCCGGGTGGCCGAGGTGGTGGAATTCGCCCGCGACCTGCCCGGCGTGGTGGTCGCCCGGGAGTACAAGTACATGTGCTCGGATCCGGGCCAGGACCTCATCAAACGCGACATCCAGGAGTACAACCTGAACCGCATCGTGGTGGCCTCCTGTTCGCCCCTGCTCCACGAACACACCTTCCGGAAGGCCACGGCCGAGGGCGGCCTGAACCCGTACCTGGTGCACCATGTGAACATCCGCGAAGATGTGTCCTGGGTGCACGACGACAGCGACGAAGCCACCCGCAAGGCCAAGGCCATCGTGCACGGCGCCGTGCTCCGGGTGGCCTGGCAGAAGCCCCTGGAACCCCAGTCGGTACCGGTGCGCGACAGCGCCCTGGTGGTGGGCGGCGGCATCGCCGGCATCTCTGCGGCCCTCACCCTGGCCGAGGCCGGCAAACAGGTGTACCTCGTGGAACGCGAGCCCACCATCGGGGGCCACATGGCCAAGTTTGACAAAACCTTCCCCACCCTGGACTGCGCCGCCTGCATCCTCACCCCCAAGATGACCGCGGTCAAGGACCACCCCAACATCACCCTGCTCACCTACGCCGAGGTGGAGGAGGTGGACGGTTATGTGGGCAACTTCAAGGTGAAGGTACGCAAGAAGCCCCGGTATGTGCACGAAGACCGCTGTGTGGGGTGCCTGGAATGTGTGGAGGCCTGCGTGTTCAAGGAACCCCGGTTCCCCAACGAGTTTGACCTGGGGCTTTCCAAACGCAAACCCGTTTACATCCCCTTCCCCCAGGCTGTGCCGCCGGTAGTAACCATTGACCCCGAGTCGTGCCTGTACCTGCGGTTCGGCAAGTGCAAGAAGACCTGTGTGGAGGCCTGCGGCGACCGCAACGCCATCGATTTTGACATGAAGCCCGAAATCCTGGAACTGGAAGTAGGCACCATCATCCTGGCCACGGGCTTCAAGACCTTTGATCCCCGGCGCACGCCCAAGTACGGCTACGGCAGATACCCCGAGGTGTACACCGCCCTGGAGATTGAACGGCTGGTGAACTCCTCCGGCCCCACCGGCGGCGAGATCGTGATGCGCAACGGCCGGAAGCCCAAGCGCGTGGGCATCATCCACTGCGTGGGCTCCCGCGACAAGAACACCAACCCCTGGTGCTCCAAGGTGTGCTGTATGTACTCCCTGAAGCTCGCCCACCTGATCCACGAGCGCAGCGGCGCCGAGGTGTACAACTTCTACATCGACATGCGTACGCCCGGCAAGGGCTATGAGGAGTTCTACCATCGCCTGGCCAAGGAAGGGGTGCACCTGATCCGCGGACGGGTGGCCGAGGTCACCGATGCACCCCTGCACCCCGAAGAGGAAGGCAAACTCATCATCCGGGTGGAGGACACCAACATCGGAGTGGTGCGACGGATCCCCGTGGACATGGTGGTGCTGGCCGTGGGCCTGGAGCCCCAGTCCGACGCCGATGAGGTGCGGCGCCTGTTCAACATCTCCTGTTCCACCGAGGGCTGGTTCCTGGAGCGGCACCCGAAACTGGCGCCGGTGGAAACCTTTACCGACGGCGTGTTCGTGGCCGGGGCCTGCCAGGGGCCCAAGGACATCCCCGAAACCGTGGCCCAGGCCCAGGCGGCGGCGGCCAACGCCCTGGCCCTCATGGACAAGGGCTCCGTGGAGATGGAGCCCAACGTGGCTCAGGTGAACGAAGAACTCTGCTCCGGCTGCCACATCTGCATCGGCCTGTGCCCCTATGGTGCCATCACCTTCAACGAGGAAAAGAAGGTGGCCGAGGTGAACGAAATCCTCTGCAAAGGGTGCGGCACCTGTACCGCCGCCTGCCCCTCCGGCGCCCTGAGCCAAAACCTGTTCAGCGACCACGAGGTGTTTTCCGAAATCATGGGGGTGCTGCTATGAGCGCCTACGAACCCAAGATAGTGGGGATCTTTTGCAACTGGTGCGCCTATACCGCGGCCGACCTGGCCGGCATCTCCCGCATGAAGTACGCGCCCAATGTGCGCATCGTTCGGGTGATGTGCTCCGGCCGTTTTGACCCCCAGATGGTGTTCTGGGCCTTCAAGCACGGCGCCGACGGGGTGCTCATCGCCGGATGCCACCCCGGCGATTGCCATTACCAGGAGGGCAACTACAAGGCCCTGCGGCGCTACAAACTGCTGCAGAAACTCCTGGATCAGCTGGGCATTGAACGCGAACGCGTGCGGCTGGAATGGATCTCCGCCTCCGAGGGCGAAAAGGTCAAGCAGGTGATCGACGAGATGACCGAGACCCTGCGGCGCCTGGGGCCCTTCAAGATCCAGGAAGCCCCGGGTGTGGAGGCGGCCGCGACACCGGCCGCAGGAGGTGGGCATCATGGCTGAGAAGCCCAAGGTGGCCTTTTACTGGTGCGGCTCCTGCGGCGGCTGCGAGGAGGCCGTGGTGGACCTGGCGGAGGACCTCCTGACCGTGGCCGAGGCCGTGGACATCGTGCTCTGGCCGGTGGCCATGGACTTCAAAAAGCAGGATGTGGAGGCCCTGCCCGACGGCGCCATCACGGCGAGCTTCATCAACGGCACCGTGCGCCTGTCGGAACACGAGGAATGGGTCAAACTCCTGCGCCGGAAGTCGCAACTGGTGTTTGCCTTCGGCAGCTGCGCCCACCTGGGGGGCATCCCCGGCCTCGCCAACCTTTCCAATCGCGAGGAGATCTTCCGCTGGTACTACAAAGAAGGCCCCACCGTCCACAACCCCGACGGCCATGAGCCTACCCCCGAGTTTCGGCAGAACGGCTATGCCTTTGAACTGCCCGAGTTCTGGAATACCGCCCGCGCCCTGGACCAGCTGATTGAGGTGGACTACTACATCCCCGGGTGTCCGCCGCCGGCCCACATCGTGAAGGAAGCCGTCACTGCCTTGCTGCAAGGCCAGTTG
>WGAB01000325.1 GCA_015489295.1 Caldifarciminota bacterium | reverse complement strand
CCGCGGGAGGTGCGCATGGGCGTTCAGGAACGACGGGCCCGGGAACGGGCGGAGCGGCGCCAGCAGATCCTGGAGGCCGCCCGCCGGCTGTTCCTGGACCAGGGGTTTGACGAAACCTCCGTGGAGGAGATCGCCGAGGCCGCCGAAGTGTCCAAGGGCCTCGTGTACTTCTATTTCCGCTCCAAGGACGAACTGCTGGCCGCCCTGGTGCGGGAAACCTATACGCCGCTGCTGGAAGCCCTGAACCGGCTGGAACAGGAAACCGACCAGGATCCGGTGCACCGCCTCCGGCGGTTCCTGCACCTGGAAATCGCCTTTTACCGGGAGCACGCCCGGTTTTTCCGGCTGGTGGCCTCGCTTGTGGCCGGCTACGAGGGTCAGCAGATCCGGCCCGAGTACCGGGAGGAGTTCGCCACCGCCCACCACCGGGAACTCTCAGTGCTGGAACACATCCTGGAGGCCGGCGTGCAGCAGGGCTGCTTCCGAAAGGAATCCGCCCGGTTCCTCTCCCTGTTCGTGGCAGGTCCCCTGCACAGCCTGTTCCTCCACGCCCCCGAGTTTCTGGAACAGGACCCCGAAACCCTGGCCCAGAAGATGGGCACTGTGGTGCTCCGGGGCCTTAAAGAGGAGGCAGCCACATGTTCCGATTGACCCGATGGGTGGTGCGCCATCCCTGGATCACCCTGGGGGTGTTTTTCCTGGCAACCCTGGGCTTCATGAGCCAGATGCCCCGGCTCCGGGTGGAAACCGACATCGGCGCCGCCCTGCCCAAATCGCTCCCGGTCAAACGCCTGTACGACGAGGTGGGCGAACGGTTCCCCTCCAAGGATGTCATCTTCGTGGTGCTGGAACACCCCGATGTGTTCCACCCCGACATCGTGGCCCAGGTGGACCGGCTCACGAACCGCCTGTACCGCGTGCCCGGCGTGTACGATGTGATCTCGCCCACCAATGTGTCCGTGATTGAGGGCACGGCCGAGGGGGTCCAGGTGGTGCCGGCCCTGGAGGGTGATCCCCACGATCCCGAGGTGCTGAAACGCTTTGAGGAACGCCTGTTCGCCTCGGACTTCGTGGGCAACCTGGTGGCCCAGGACCGCCAGGGCTTCGGCCTCCTGGTGCTGCTCAAGCAAAGTGCCCGGCCCAAGGTGACCGGCCGCGCCGTGCTGGACCTCGTGGATTCCCTGCGCACCGCCACCGGCCTGGAGTTCCACGCCACCGGCCGCCCGGTGCTGGAATACCTGCTGGCCCAGGGGCTGGGCCGCGACATGCATGTGTTCTTCTCCCTGGTGATCGTGGTGGTAGGGCTGATCCTGTGGCTCTCGTTCCGCAGTTTGCGCGGCATCCTCCTGCCCTTTACCGTAGTACTTTCGTCGGTGATCTGGACCCTGGGCACCATGGCCCTCCTGGGCGTTCCCCTGAGCCACTCCACCGAGTTCATGCCCGTGCTGCTGATCTCCATCGGCATCGCCGATAGCATCCACATCCTGCACACCTACTACCACCTGCGACGGGAGTACCACGACCGCAAGCAGCTGGTGCTGGAGACCATGCGGCTCCTGAACCTGCCCGTGACCATGACCTCCCTGACCACGGCCGTGGCCTTCCTGGCCCTGGGCTTCGCCGGCTTCACCTCCCTCAAGCAACTGGGAGCCACCGTGGCCTACGGCGTGATCGTGGCCATGCTCTTCTCCCTCTATGTGCTGCCGGCCTTCCTGGCGGTGCTCAAGGTGCCCCGGCGGGCCTTTTCCGAAGAGCGCATGGGCTGGCTCCACGGCCTGATGCAGCGCCTGGGCGTGGCCATCGTGCGGCACCGCGGCGCCACCCTCGCCCTCATGGGCCTCGTCACCCTCTTCTTCGCCTTGGGCATCCCCCGGGTGAAGGTGGAAAACAACACGGTGGAAAACTTCCCCAAGGGCCACGAGGCCCGCATCGCCTATGAGATCGTGAGCCGGCACTTCGCCGGGCCCGAGGTGCTCACCGTGGTGGTGCGCGGCCACGGCCCCGGCGCCCTCAAGGACCCCGTGCTGCTCCAGGAGATGGACCGCTTCAAGGCCTACATGCTGAAGCAACGCGGCGTGGGCAATGTCACCAGCATCGCCGACCTCGTGAAGCGCCTGCACCAGGTGATCAACGGCGGCAACCCGGCCTATTACCGGGTGCCCGATACCCTGGAAATCGTGGACGGCGACACCCTGGACGGCCGGGCGCTGGTGGCCCAGTACCTGGCCCTCTACAGCCTGTCGGCCCGGCCCGGCGAACTGGAACGCATGGTGACGCCCGACTTTGACATGGCCCGGATGGATGTGTTCGTCAAGGAGGGCCGCATGACCCTGATTGACTCGGTGGACCACGCCGCCCGCCGGTTCATCCAGAGCGACTTTGAGCGGGCCCGGGAGGTGGACCTCAC
>WGAB01000324.1 GCA_015489295.1 Caldifarciminota bacterium | reverse complement strand
TCGCTGCAGCGAGGCCAGCCGAACCAGCCTCTGGAGCAGCGCAGCGAAGGCCTCTTCGCGTTTCATGGCGAATCCTCACCGAGATACAGCAACCGCTGTGCCGGCCCCTTGCCGACCCTTAAAAGATACACGCCCTGGGGAAGCCCTGGGGGCAGGTGCACCCGGAGGCCCGTGGGAGTTTCCTGCAGCGTGATCGGCACCCGACGGCCGGAGATGCTCCACAGGCGAACCCCGGTGGTAGAAGCGACGCCGAGGACCCGAAACACGCGGCCCCGAACGGGGTTGGGCACGATGCGCCAGCCTGCGGCCGGGCGGCTCGCCACCGGCGGGGATTCCTCCACCCGGGTAAGGAGGTTCCGGAACCCGAAGTTGCCGCGGCTGCTCTACCAGTTGGTTACCACCAGGTCGGGCGGGTTCCAGCGGTAGTACACCCGATAGGCCAGCACCGCGGAATCGGCCACCGGCGGCAGCAGGGTGACGGCCCCCTGCTCGGCATCCACCCGCACCTGATGGGGGTCCAGTAGCTGGCTCTGGCCGCTGGCGAGCACGAGGCGCACCGAGTCCACCGCGTAAATGGGCCGGGTTTTCAGGTAGAACCAGCCGCGGGCGTGGCCCAGGGTGCCGGGCACCAGGGTATCCACCGCCTGCCGGAGTGGCACCGCCTGCACCGGCGCGAAGGTGACCTTTTCGCACACCAGGTCGTAGGGCGACGGGGGCTGCCAGTGCCAGGAGGCGGTGTCCTCCAGGAAGCCGCCGAGGTTCCGGTACACGGCCACGGGTTCCCACCATCCGCCGGCGGCCAGGTCGGGCCAGCCGTCGCCGTCTACATCGCCGAAGGCCACGGTGGAGGCGTAGGTTTGCACCTCCGCGGAGGTCCAGATCGGCGAGCCCTGCAGGGTCCCGCCCTGGTTTAGGTAGAGGCGGAAGCGGGAGATGCCGCCGGTTTGGGCGTTGTCGGCCGTGGCGAGGTCCACAAAGCCGTCGTGGTTGACATCGGCCAGGGCCACCTGCAGGGTGCCCCAGGCATCGTCGGACTGCCAGGAGGGGGTGTCGGCGAAGGTGCCGCCCTGGTTCAGGAACACCCGGTTGGGCTGGTGTTCACAGCCGAACACGAGATCGGGCCAGCCGTCGTTGTTAAGGTCGGCGAAGGCCACATCGTAGCCGTAATAGGCCTGGCCGCTGGTCCACACCAGCTCAAACTGGCCGGAGTCGCCCTCCACCGTGAGGTTCCGGTACAGGCGCTGGACATCGGGCTGGTGCGAATAGGATTCGCCGCAGGCGAAGGCCAGGTCCAGGTCGCCGTCCAGGTCAAAGTCGCCCAGGGCGCAGGAGAAACTGATGAAGGGCTCCGGGGGTTGCCAGGAGGGATTGGCCTCCAGGGTGCCGCCGAGGTTCAGGTACACCGTGCTGTACTGGGGTTGCCACTGGTACGCCTCGGCGTAGTTGGCCACCACGAGGTCGGGCCAGCCGTCGTTGTTGAGGTCGCCCACGGCCAGGTGGCCGGAATACCGGGTATCGGCCGAGGTCCATGAGGGGGAGGTTTCCAGGGTGCCGCCCTGGTTCAGGAACAGGTGGTTGGGCTGGCTGGCCATGTCGTTGCCGTTGGCTACGGCCAGGTCCAGGAGATTGTCGCCGTTGAAATCGGCGAAGCCCCCGCCCGTGGCATAAAAACCTGGCTGGGATTCCCAGGACGGTGTGGTCTCCAGGGGAATCCCAGCCAGGAAAACGAGCAGAAGGATCACCGGTAAATCTCAACCAGGTCCCAGAACTCCTCGCGCGGGGTCAGGTCCTGCAGGGCCATGGGCTCTTCGGGGTTGAGGAGCACCTCTTCCTCGTAGGTGCGGGTGTTCTCCTCGTAGAAGATGCCCACCGGAATCTTGCCCTGGGCCTTGACCCGCATGAGGTGTTCCAGGATCTCGGCGCGGGACTTGTTTTCCAGCCCTTCCACCGGTGTGATCCGCTGGCGGTACCAGTCGTAGGTGTTGATGCGGTTGAAGGTGACGCAGGGTGAGATGACATCCACCACGGAGAACCCCCTGTGGCGGATGGCCTTCACGAAGATCTCCTTCAGGCCCTTGGGGTCGCCCGAGAAGCCGCGGGCCACGAAGGTGGCACCCGCGGAGAGGGCCACGGCGGCGCCGTCAATGGGTTCCTCTTTGGAGCCGTAGGGTGAGGAACCCGTGCGCATCCCGGGGTTGGAGGTGGGCGAGTACTGGCCCTTGGTGAGGCCGTAGATCTGGTTGTCCATGATGATGTAGGTGAGGTCGGGGTTGCGGCGGGCCATGTGCACGAAGT
Source organism: Caldifarciminota bacterium (assembly GCA_015489295.1). The sequence continues at coordinate 219 of WGAB01000324.1, read as the reverse complement.
GGGACATGCCGATGGCAAAGGCGTCGCCGTCGCCGCTGAAGCCGATGACGGTGAGTTTGGGGTTGGCGAGTTTGATGCCGAGCATGACGGGCATCACCCGGCCGTGGAGCGTGTGGACCGAATAGCAGTAGATGTAGTCGCTGATCTTGCCCGAGCAGCCGATGCCGGCCACGGACACGAGTTCATGCGGCCGGATCTGGAGCTCGCTCAGGGCCATCT
>WGAB01000323.1 GCA_015489295.1 Caldifarciminota bacterium | reverse complement strand
CCTCCAGCCGGGCCTGTTCCTCCGGGGAGATTTGGCGCTTTGACGCCAAAGCGATGTCCTCCGGACGGAAGCCCAGAAGCAGGAGCAGGTGGTCCAGGTTGCGGGAGGTTTTGAGCAGCGCGTCCACATCGTCCACGAATATGAAGTCAAACCGCAAAGAGGCCAGGAGATCGCTGTAGTGGCGATACAGGAACATGGTGGTGGTCACGAGCAGGTCAAAATCGCCCTCCTGGATTCGCTGAAGCAGGGCTTCGCGTTCCCGTTTGCGCTCCCTGCCGGTGACGGCCACGAGAGGCCGGTCCGTGAAGCTCTGGAGGCGCTGAGCCGTTTGGACCACGAGCAGGCGGGTGGGCACCACGAGATAGGAGCGACCGGGCAGGAAGGCGGCCATGACCAGGCCGAAGGTGGTTTTGCCGACGCCGGTGGGGGCGGTGAGGGTGAAGGACTCGCCCAGCAGGGTTCGCACGGCCCAGGTTTCCTGGAGGCTCCAGGGCGGTGCGCCCACACGGGCTTCGAAGAAGGTGCGGAATTCCTGGAGTTTTTGGTGGAGGGTGCACCGGGTGTGCAGGTTCCGGAGGGTGCCCTGCTTCTGGAGGGCCGTGCACAGGGAGGAGGGCGTGACCGGATCCGGCGCTTCGGGCAGGCAGGTTTCGCAGGGCAGGCCCTGATGCAGGCGGCCTGCCGAAATCGGGCCCCCGCAGTTGGGGCAGAGGCGGAGGTACCGGGGCTGGATCATAGGTTAAAGATATAGGCCGGGGGCGGGCGCCGCGGCGCCCGCCCCCGGCCCAACGGATGTCGGCACACCTGAAAGAGGATCAGGCCGCGGCCTTTTGCAGGCCCAGCCGCTGCTTCAGGCTCTCCTCAATTTCGCGCTTCTTGGCGTCAAACTCCTCGGGCGGCACTTCCTTGATCCGCGTGATCTCCTCAATCTCCGGCAGCGACACGATCTCCTCAATAGGCACGCCCTGGGCCAGCGCCTGCTCGCCGAGTTCGTAGAAGGTGCGGATGAGTTCCATCATGCCGGCCTGCTTCGGCAGCGGACAGGAGGCGTCAATTTCGTGGAACGCGTTCTGCTGCAGAAAACCCTCGCGGATGAGTTTGCCGGTTTCCAGGGTCAGGCGTTCGTGGTCCTGGAGGGCATCGGGCCCCACCAGCAGCACGATCTCCTGGAGCTCAGCATCCTTCTGCAGGATCTCCGAGGCCCAGGTACGCAGTTCGCTCCACTTAGGGGTGACGTTCTCCAGGAACCACTTCTCAATGTGGGTGTAGTACAGGGTGTAGCTCCGGAGCCAGTTGATGGCCGGGAAGTGGCGGCGGTGCGCCAGGTCGGTGTCCAGGGCCCAGAAGCCGCCCACCACCCGCAGGGTGCTCTGGGTGACGGGCTCGGAGAAGTCGCCGCCGGGCGGCGACACCGCGCCCACAGCGGTCACCGAGCCCACCCGCTCGTCGGTGCCCAGGGCGCGCACCCGGCCGGTGCGTTCGTAGAACTCCGCCAGTTTGGAGGCCAGGTAGGTGGGGTACCCCTCTTCGCCGGGCATCTCCTCCAGGCGGGAGGACATTTCCCGCAGGGCCTCGGCCCAGCGGCTCGTGGAGTCGGCGAGGAGCAGTACGTTGTAGCCCATGTCGCGGTAGTACTCGGCCAGGGTGATGCCCGTGTAAATGGACGCTTCGCGGGCGGCCACCGGCATGTTGGAGGTGTTCACCACCAGGATCGTACGGTCCATCAGGGCGCCGCCATGAAACGGGTCTTCCAGTTCCGGGAATTCCACCAGCACCTCGGTCATCTCGTTGCCGCGTTCGCCGCAGCCGATGTAGATCACCACATCCACCAGCGAGTACTTGGCGAGTGTCTGTTCGGTGACGGTTTTGCCGGTGCCGAAGCCTCCGGGAATGGCCGCATTGCCACCGAGGGCGATGGGGAAGAAGAAGTCCAGGATCCGGGTGCCGGTGATCAGGGGATGGTTTGGCGGGAACTTGGCGCGCACCGGGCGGGGCACCCGCACGGGCCACTTGTGGGCGAGTTTCACCTCGTAGTCCTTACCCTCGGCGTCTGTAAGTACGGCTACGGTGTCGTCCACGGTGAAACTGCCCTTGCGGATCTCCTTGACCGTGAACGCCTCGTCCCAGTGCTCCTCGCGCAGATGCACGGTGCCCTTGAGGTTCGGCGGCACCATCACCCGGTGCTTGATGCTGTGGGTTTCCTGGATCTCGCCCAGGATGTCGCCGAGTTTCACCTGGTCGCCCTGCTTCACGGTGGGTTCAAAGTCCCATTTCTTCTCGCGATCCAGGGCGGGCACCTCCACGCCGCGCTCCACGAAGTCGCCCTTCAGGGCGCGGATGCGGTCCAGGGGCCGCTGGATGCCGTCGAAGGCCTGGGTCAGGAGCCCGGGGCCGAGTTCCACGGTCAGGGATTCGCCGGTGCGTTCCACGGGTTCGCCCACAAACAGGCCCGAGGTATCTTCGTACACCTGGATGTAGGCCTTATCTTCCTGCAGTCGGATCACCTCGCCGATGAGGCCGAGTTTTCCCACCTTCACGATCTCGTTCATCCGGGCGCCCCGCATGTTCTCGGCCACCACGAGAACGCCCGAAATGCGTGCAATCCTGGCCTGTTCGCTCATCCGAAGTTACTCCTCCAGTTTCTTGAACCTGTCCTCCAGTTTCTTCAGCACCGAGGGCAGGGTGGTGTATTCCATTTCCTTTTCCCCGAGGCGATGGGGCTCAAAGGGGCCCATCCGCCGCAGGTAATCGCTCACGAAGTTGGCATGCTCCCGGGCCCGGTCAAAGGCCGGATCGTCAAAGAGATCCCGCGGCCCCACGAGCCGGCCGTCGGCCAGCTGGAATCCGGCGGCGATCACGCGGGGCGGGCCGTCGAACCGGGTGGTGTTGGAATAGTGGAAGGGTACGGGCATCAGGGGCCCGAAGTGGGATCCCCGCATGAAGCCCGGCACGATGGGCGGCCGGGTGA
>WGAB01000322.1 GCA_015489295.1 Caldifarciminota bacterium | reverse complement strand
CTTAGGGGACGACCCCGAACTCCTGCAATACCCGCACCAGGACCTCGGCCGCCCGGCCGTTGCCGTTGAGTTTGTGCAGCGGAAACGCCAGGAACACCACCTGGGCCGGGCCGCCGGCCGGGTACCGGAGCGACACGAAGGCCGGCGACCAGGGCACCTCATCCGAAAACCGGTACAGACCCTCGCTTAGCGTATCGGGCACAAAGCCCGTGATGTGCGACAGGATCGGCACCGAGAGCTGCAGGGTATCGGGGTAACCGGCCACTTCGCCCACCAGGGGCCAGTTGGGCAACAGGAACTTGTCCAGCGCACCGGAATCGGGCCGGGCCACATGCAGGTAGTCGCGCACGAAGTCGGTGACCGTGGCGCCCACCAGCCGGTGGTTGCTCACAAAGAGCCGGCCGCCCCGGTCCAGGAAGGTGGCGAGCGCCCCCTGGGCGCCGGTGAAGTGCCCGGCCGTCGCGCCGGCGTACCACAGGATCGCCGTAAACCCCAGTTCGTTGACCACGGCGTTGAGGTCAACGGGGCTGTAGGGCAGGCCCGCTTCGACCCGCCACACCGAATAGGCCACCCCCACCGAGTCCAGCACGCCCCGGTAAAGGATGCCGGCCGTGTCGCCGGGTTCGTCGTCCACCAGCAGCACCTGGCCGATCACGGGCTTCACCACAAAGGTATCGGCCCGCACCGCGGAGAGGGCGCCGGCGTTGTCCAGAGCCCGTACATGGAACACCCGCAGCCCCTCGGGCAGGTCCCGCAGGGTCACCTGGGTGGTTTCGGCGGAGATGAAGTGGGCGAAGGAATCGGCATCGGTGTCCAGCCACCAGAAGTAGCCCTCGATGGTTTCGTCGCCGTCTTCGTCGTGGCCCTCCCAGTAGAAGGTGACCACCGGAAACACGGTGTCCGGCGGCAAACTGCCCGGCAGAAAGGCCACGGTGGGCGGCGTATTGACCACCGGAATCGTCAGCTGCGCCGGCGTGGGGTCCAGGGCGCCCTCGTTGTCCTGGGCCCACACATACACGGTGTGGAACACGGGCTCCTGGCCCGAGGTGAACACGAAGGTGCTGCAGTGGGCCGTGATAAAGGTGCGGGCCGTGGTATCGTCCACGGCCACATAAAAGCCCACCACCTCGCCGTCGGGGTCGTTGCCGTACCAGCAGAGCCGCTGGCGGGCGCCGGTGGTGTCCACCGTGCCCTCAACGAAGAGGTGGGTGTCCGGGGGCAGGTTGGGCACCAGTTCCCGCTCGGGCACCCCCCGGCAGGCGGCCAGCACAACGGCCAGCAGGGCCAACGGATACCAGATGCGCGTCTTCATTTCACGATCAAGAACTTGGTGCGTTTGACCCGGCCCGTGTCGTGGTCCCTGACCACCAGGATGTACAGGCCGGTGGCCACCGGAAACCCCCGGTCGCTGATGAGGTTCCAGGCTTCCTCGCCGCTATAGGGGTCGTCGTGCTCTATGGTTTTCACCAGGTTGCCCGCCAGGTTGTAGATATACAGCGTGGCGCGTCGGGGCAGGTTGTAGAACCGGATCTGCCGGCCGTAGGGGCCCGGCGTGTCAAAGGCCGAGGACAGGTGGTACGGGTTCGGGTACACGCCGATCTCCTTGTCCGGAGCGCTGGTGGGCGGGGTTCCAGGCACCACTCGGGTGGCGTTGTTGCGGAGCGCGCTTTCCAGGGGCGGCAGCCCGATGGTGGGATCACCCTGGTCAAAGGCGGTCACCGCGTACTCGTACACGAAGCCGTTTTTGATGCCCTCATCCACAAACCGGTACCAGCCCCGGAATGCGCCCGTATCCACGGTATCGGGCAGGCCCGCATTGAAGCCCAGGGAATCCACCCTGTCGTACTCCTTGAGCAGGATCCAGTTGGTATCCGGCAACTGGCGGCGGTACAGCCGGTACCCTTCAAAGTCCAGTTTGCCGGTGCTGGGGTCCGGGGCGGTTTCCGGGCTGCGGTCCCAGTACAGCACGGCCCGGTGGTCGCCGGGGATCACGGTGAGGCGGGGCGAGGGCGGCGGGCCGGGCAGGATGTAATGGGCATCGTAGGCCTTCTGGGCCCAGGAGGCGTTTTCCAGAAGATGGCTCAGGTTTTCACCGCCCACAAAGGCCACCACCAGTTGCACCGAGT
>WGAB01000321.1 GCA_015489295.1 Caldifarciminota bacterium | reverse complement strand
TCGTTGGGCTTCAGGTTGCAGAAGGCCTCCGGGCGAGCATCAATGAAGGCGCGGGCCCGTTCCTCGGTGTTCAACGGAGGCTCAAAGGCCGGGGTGCCGTCGGTGTCGGGCTTGGCCACGAGGTAGGGCAGTGGCCGCCCGCCCCACACGAACTCCTTGGCCTCCAGCACGCCGCCACAGGTTTTGGCGTACCGGGCGTCGGCCACCGTGTTCTCGTAGACCAGCACCTCGCCCCGGGTTTCCTCCACGGCCTGCCGGGAACTCTCCCGCACCTGCTGCAGCCCCCGGTACACCTGGCAGTGGTCGGTGTTGCACAGGTCAAAGGGCTCTCCGAAGTGGTGTTTGTTCCGGGTGGCCAGCACCGTGGACCGTGCGGCCACGGTTTGCGCCTTGAGCACCTCCAGGGGAGCGTCCGGGTGCATCTCCGAGGAGTTCACCACCATCAGGTAGTGCTCCAGGTCGGTTTCGTTGACCACCAAAAGGCCGTGGTCGTCGGCATACACAATGAACCGGCCGCCGTAGGTTTCGTCTTCGCGCCGTTCCCAGTGGAACCCGGCGCCGTAGGGGATCTCGTGGAAGGTGACCACGCCCGCGGCCGGCGTGATCCGAAGCGGCCCCGGCACTTCAAAGGGGCGCTGGTTCCCGGGGTTCACTTCGATCGTGCCCGAGGATTCCAGGTGCCGCCGCACATAGGCGTGGATCTCCTGCTCCAGGAGCTGCTGCCGGGCTTCCTGGGCCTCCGCTATGGTGCCGTAGGTGCGGCAGAGCCAGGTTTCCCGCATGTCCAGGTCGCCCAGCCGGGTCCCGGCGGTTACCGGTTCAAACCCCTTGGGAAGCATGGGGTTGCCGTAGGCCTCTACGCACACCCGGTAGGTGACCCGCCCCGGGGTTTTCCAGGAAAGCGTCAGGTGATGGCCATCGCATCGGTACTCGCCCCCCTGCCAGGAGAGCCGCAGGGGGCCGTCGGAAGACAGGGTTACCGAGGAAAGGTCCCGCACGATGGAAATCCGGATTTGCATGAAGACCTCCTATGGTTCAGGGGTTTCGGGCGCTGGTTCCTCCTCCATCCAGAGTTCGCCGGTATCCGGCACCACCTCCTCCTGGGGAATTTCCTGGAAGATTTCCCGTTGCAGGGAAGCCCTTTCGTGGCGGAGCCGGTGGCCGAAGACCCACGATGCGCTGGACGCGATCACGGCCAAAAGGAGTAGGGTAGAGGTAAAAACCGGAAGCCAGGAGGCCAGGGGCTCGAACAGGGCGAAAAGGGCTGAGAGGATCACCAGGATCGCGGCTGTGATCCCCAGGGCCCGGTGTTGCGGGAAGGCCCGGGGCAAAGGCAGTTCGGGAAACGAATGGGTCAGGCCGCTGAGGAGGGCCACCATGGCAAGCAAGCCGGCCACAAGAATCAGGAGTCGGGCGGCGGTGCGGTAGGTGTCGTAGCGCCGGAACGAGAACAGGTACAAGAGCAGTGCCGCCCACACGAACCCCAGAGTGAGGGCGGCCCACAGGGCGTGCCAGGGGAACGCGCCGTTCATGGGTTCCAATTATGGGGTGCGGTGCCGGATCCGTGCAATGGGCGCGCTATCCGGCTAAAAGATTTTGCCCGGGTTCATCAGGCCCTTGGGGTCAAAGAGCCCCTTGATTCGGCGCTGCAGCTCGATGAGGTCCGGCGGCTGCTCCAGGGGCAGGAAGGGGCGTTTCAAAAGTCCGATGCCGTGCTCGCCGGAGATGGTGCCCCCGAGGTCCAGGGTGCCCCGGTACAGCTTCTGAAGGGCCTCGTTCACCTGCTTTTCCTGGTCGGGCCGGTACAGGAGGTTGACATGGAGGTTGCCGTCGCCGATGTGGCCGAAGGTGCACAGGGGGATGCCGGTTTCCTGTTCCACCCGGTACGCCATGTCCACGGCTTCGGGGATCCGGGTTCGGGGGAACACCAGGTCTTCGGACCGCACGATGGGGTAACTTTCCTGAAGCTCGGTAAGCACGCTGCGGCGGGCCAGCCAGAGCCGGTCGCGCTCGGCCTCGTTCTGGGCGGCGAAGATGCTCAGGGCCCCGTTCCGTTCAAAGATCTCTGCAGCCTGTTCCACATCGGCCCACACTTCCTGCTCCTTGCCGTCCTGCTCAAAGATGAGCAGGGCACCGGTATCCGGCGGAAGGTTGGGCGGCGCCTTTTCCTGGACCACCTCGATGGCCCGGCGATCCATGAGTTCCAGGGTTCGGGGCAGGATGCCGGCCTTCAGGATCTCGGTGACCGCCACCGAGGCACTGCGAACATCGGGAAAGGGCACCAGCAGGGTTTCCAGATGGGGCGGCTTGGGCAGCAGGCGCAGGGTAATTTCCGTGATGAACCCCAGGGTGCCCTCGCTCCCGGTCATCAGGGACACCAGGTCGTAGCCCGTCACCCATTTCTTGGTGGGGCGGCCGAAGCGCTGCACGGTGCCGTCGGGCAGAACCACCTCCAGTTCCAGCACGTAGTGCTTGGTCACCCCGTATTTCAGGGCGCGCGGGCCGCCGGCATTTTCGGCCACATTGCCGCCGATGCTGCAGGAATCCAGGCTGGCTGGATCCGGGGGGTAAAAGAGGCCTTCGGCCTCGGCGGCCTCGTGGACCTCCCGCGTGATGGCTCCGGGCTCGGTGACCAGGGTAAGGTCGCCCACGGCCACGTCCTTGATCCGGTTCATCTGGTCGAACACCACCAGCACCCCGCCGTGGACGGCCAGGGCGCCACCGGTAACCCCGGTGCCCGCGCCCCGGGGCACGAGGGGCACCCCCAGGTGATAGGCCTCCTGGGCCACGATGCTGACCTCTTGGGTGTTTCGGGGATGGACCACGAGATCGGGCAGGTACACCTCGGGAATGCCGGATTCGTCTCGGGCATAAGCCAGGCGGTGCTCCTCGTCGGTCCGCACCCGATCCTCTCCCAGCCGTTGTTCCAGCCGCAGGATCAGTTGCTCCACAGGCTTCATGGTGCCCGTTATTGTGAGGGTTTGTAGGGGACAGGAAAAGGGTCAGGCCGGCAACTGCTCGGCCGGCATCCGGAGGCCGAGCCGGGCCCGGAGTTCGTGGGGCATCCACACCTCGTGGGGTTCCACCACCGGGGTCAGGCCGCGGATCTCCCGAACGGTGCCCCGCACCAGCGTGCCCCGGGGGTACTGGCCGGGAACCACGCAGGAGATGTTTTCCCGGGTTTTGCCGGTGGAATACCCCGGGCTCTTGCGGGCGGGCTTTTCGATGAGCAGGTCCACCTGCCGGCCGAGGAGCCGCTGCCGTCGGGCGGCAATGCCCTGGTTGACCACCTCGATGAGGGTGCGCAGCCGCAGCCCCTTGACGCGTTCGGGCACCTGGTCGGGAAACCTGGCCGCCGGCGTGCCCGGCCGGGGCGAGTAAATGAACATGTAGGCGCCGTCAAATTGCACGGCCCGCACCACCTCTAAGGTCTTCTCAAAATCCTCGTCGGTTTCCCCGGGAAAGCCCACCATGATGTCGGTGGTGATGCTGGCGTCCTCGCCCAGCACCTCCCGGATCATCCGGGCCTTGGCCACGAACTCCTCCTGGGTATAGCCCCGATTCATGCGCCGGAGGATGCGGGTGGAACCCGCCTGCAGCGGCAGATGGATCCAGGGCGTGAGCCGCTGGCCGTCGCGGATGGTCATCAGGACCTTGGCGGTGATGTCGCGGGGATGGGGTGAGGTGAAGCGGATCCGGAGGAACCGGGTTTCGCGATCCAGAAGGGCCAGGAGTTCGGCAAAGTCCAGGTCGCCGTCAAAGTAGGTGTTGACGTTCTGGCCCAGCAGGGTGAGTTCCACCACCCCCAGGGATTCCAGGTAACGGGCCTCCTGCAGGATTTCCTCGTGGCGGCGCGACACCTCCCGCCCCCGCACCCGGGGCACAATGCAGAAGGTGCAGAAGTGGTCGCACCCCCGCATGATGGTGAGGAAGGCGAAGGGCTCGCCGGGTTCCAGGGCCTGCCGTTCGGGGAAGTGGCCCAGGTTCTCGCAGTACACCCGGCGGAACTCCTTCTGGCGGCCCTCCAGAAGATCGGGGATCAGGGCCAGGCTGCCGGTGCCCACCACCCAGTCGGCGCCGTGTTCCCGGAGTTTTTCGCCCATCCACTGGGCCATGCACCCCATGGCCAGCACCCGCTTGCCCTGTTTTTTCTGGGTGTGGATGAATTCCAGGGCCTTTCGGTCGGCCCGTTCGCGCACGGTGCAGGTGTTCACCAGCACCACGTCGGCCTCCTCGGGCCGCCCGGCCTCCTGAAACCCCCGGTCCAAAAGCAACTTCTTCACCAGTCGGCTGTCGTACTCGTTCATCTGACAGCCGAAGGTGCGGATGTAAAACCGCCGAAATTCGGGTTCCATAGGTTTTTTAAGGTACGCTTTCTGACTGAACCGGTCAAGGAGGGTAGAAAAAGAACGGCCGGTGGGGCATCGTGGCCCTTCGAGGATGATGGCCGGGCAAAGCCTGGCGGTTATGCCGGTGCTCCGATATGCCACCTGGAGCCGTTGCCCTCCTGAAGTAGCCGTTCCCGTGCCCTTTCGGAGGCACTTAACCTTGGATCGTCGTAGGAGCGGCTTTAGCCGCGATGCGCAGAGTGTCCCCTTTCGCCCGAGATGCCTCCAAAAATCGCCGCTAAAGCGGCTCCTACAAGAGGTTTTGGTCGTTGAACATTGTAGGAGCGGCTTCAGCCGCGACCGTAAATCCTCCCCTCACATCGAGAGGTCCCTGGAGCTCTAATCGCCGCTAAAGCAGCTCCTACGAGGGGTTGGGTCGTTGAACGTCGTAGGAGCGGCTTTAGCCGCGACGAATTCCATAGCGCAAGGTGCTGCTCTCAATAGAAGCGGCTTCGGCCGCGACGTGGAATTCGTCTTCGCCCCTGGGGGACGGGGATGGAGGGGAGGGGATCATTCGCCGTGGAGGGCCTGGTAAATGCGCCGGGCGGTTTTGGGACCGATGCCGGGCACCTGGGCAATCTCCTCGGGCGAGGCCGCCATGAGCCGGCTCACGGAGCCAAAGGCCCGCAGCAACTGCTGCTTGCGCAGGGGCCCGACGCCGGGCAGGGTGTCCAGCAGGGAAGCCAGGGCGTTCTTGGTGCGCAGTTTGCGGTGATACCCCAGGGCGAAACGGTGGGCCTCGTCGCGGATCCGCTGGAGCAGGCGCAGGGCCTGCGACCGACCCGGCAGCATGATCACCTGGCCCTCTTCGGTAACCAGTTCGTCCAGCCGTTTGGCCAGGCCCAAAAGCCGCACCTCCTCCACGCCCAGCACCTCCAGGGCCTCGCGGGCCGCCCGCACCTGCCCCACGCCGCCGTCAATCAGGAGCAACTGGGGCAGTTCTTCGGTGCTTTCCAGCTCCTCGCGGAGCCGCCGCTCCACGATCTCCCGCATCATGGCATAGTCGTCCACGCCCTCGGTGCGGCGGATGCGGTACCGGCGATAGCCCGACTTGTACGGCTTGCCCATGCGGAACTCCACCGACGACCCCACGGCCTGCCGGCCAAACAGCTGCGACACATCAAAGGCCAGGATCCGCACCGGAGGATGGGGCAGGTGCAGCAACTCTTGCAGTTCCCGCACCGCGGGAGGGATCAGGGTGCGCCCCTGTTTCCACTGGAGTTCCTGTTCCAGGATGCGGCGCGCATTCTCCCGCGTGAGGTCCATCAGGGAGGCCTCGCGGGGGTGCGCGCCCCGAAACACCACCCGGCCGCCCCGGCGGGCCACCATCTCCGCGAGGGTCTCGGGCTGGCCCGGCGGCGGGTCCGTGACCACCGTATCCATACCCAGAGCGCTGCTGGAGTAGTACAGGGCCAGGAAATGGTCCAGGAGCTCCCGGGGCCCGGCCTCCGCCGGCACCTCCAGCACAAAGTGTTCCTTTTCCTGCACCTTGCCGTTGCGCACCTTGAGCACCATGGCCACGGCGGTGTTCCCCTCGCGGGCCAGGGCCACAAAGTCCTTGTTTTCCGTGCCGATCCCCACGATCTGCTGCCGTCCCATCACCTGGTAAATGGCCCGCAGCTGGTCGCGGAGCACTGCCGCCTCCTCAAACCGGAGGTCCCGGGCGGCGCGCTGCATATCCTGTTCTATGCGTTCCACTAAGGACCGGAAGTTGCCCGAGAGGAAATCCAGGGTGCCCTGAACCGCGCGGGCGTAGGCCTCGCGAACCTCGGGGGTATCGCGGAAACACGGGCCCAGGCACCGGCCGATGTGATAATCCAGACAGGGAGGGATGGGCCGGCGGGACGGCAACCGGTACTTGCAGGTGCGCAGGGGAAAGAGTTTGCGCAGCAGGCGGATGACCTTCCGCATGCTCTGGGCGCTGGTGTACGGGCCGAAGAGCACGGAGCCGTCGTCACGGAGGTCGCGGGTGGGAAAGATGCGGGGATAGGGCTCCTGCACCGTGATCTTGATGTAGGGGTACTTCTTGTCGTCCTTGAGCCGGATGTTGTACCGCGGCTGGTACCGCTTGATGAGGTTGGCCTCCAAGAGCAGGGCCTCGGCCTCGGACCGGGTGACCAGGTATTCCAGGTCGGCGGCGCGTTCCAGCATACGCCGGATGCGGGGATCGTGGGGGTCCTGGGCGTAGGCGGCCAGCCGGTGGCGGAGATCCCGGGCCTTGCCGATGTACAGGTAGCGGCCCTGGGCGTCCTTGAAGAGGTACACCCCCGGCCGATTGGGCACATCCGGCAGCCGGGCCTTCAGGTCAAGCATTCTCCTCCAGGGTTTCGAGAATTTGCAGGCTGCGGGAGGTGCCCAGGCGGGTGGCGCCGAGGGCGATGTATTCCAGGGCCTGCTGGGCCGTACGGATGCCACCGGCGGCCTTGACCTGCAGGGCGTCGCCGGCCGCGGCCTTCAGCAGGGCCACATCCCACGGCGTGGCGCCGCCGGGCCCGAAGCCCGTGGAGGTCTTCACGAACTGGGCCCCGGCCTCCCGCACCAGCCAGGTTCCCAGCACCTTTTCCTCATCGGTGAGCAGCGCGGTTTCCAGGATGACCTTGAGCACGCCGTCGGGCCCCATGGCCTCGCGTACCGCCCGGATGTCCTGTTCCACATACCGCAGGTTGCGGGCCTTGAGGTGGCCGATATGGATCACCATGTCCACCTCCGAGGCCCCCCGTTCTACGGCCAGGGCAGCCTCCTCGGCCTTGACCTGGGTGAGGGTAGCGCCCAGCGGAAACCCCACCACGACACAGGTGGCCACGGAACTGCCGGCCAGGATCCTGGCCACCAGTTCGCCGTAGGACGGGTTCACGCACACAGCCCGGAACCCGTGTTCCAGGGCCTCGTGGGCCACGCGTTCCGCATCGGCTGGCGTGGCTTCGGGTTTCAGCAGGGTGTGATCTATGTAGCGGGCGAGGTCGGCCCGGCTCAACTTCGGCGGCGCCGGCGGCCGGTTCAGCCGGTTCCGGGCCTCCTCAAGAACCCGTTGAATCTCCTGGGTGTTCATGGCGTTCCCTCCGGTTTTTGGGCGATCAGCAGCTGGGACCAGCCCCGGACGCGAGCCAGATGGAAAAGGCCCCACAGGGGCATAAGGAGCCACTGGAACGCGGCATCCCGCAGGCGCACGCCGTCCCACACCCGGCGGAGTTTCCAGGAGCGCTCGGCCGGGGTGGGCCCCGACCGGAGCCAGGCCACCAGCTGTTCGGTGGAGGTGGGGAACCGGCTCAGGCGCCGGGCCACGCTGTAGCCCGGGTTGGGCCGCAGGGAGCCGTGGTACACCACTTCAAAGCCCACGAGCCGCACGGCATAGGCCAGGGCCCGGGGGGTCCAGCGGGTGAGATGGTGAGGGGGATAGTCCTCGGGCGACCGGCGGAGCCCCCATCGCAGGCTGGCCCGGGTTTCGTCGGGCACGCTGATGCCCACGATGCCGCCGGGTTCCAGCATCTGGAAGATGAGTTCCAGGGTTTCCCGGGGCCGGTCCAGGTGTTCCAGCACCTCAAACAGGGTGATCCGGTGGAACCGGAGTTCGGGATGGGCCTTGTGGAAGGCCTCCAGGGTACCGGCGAAGAACCGGGAAACACCCTGGCGTTCGCAGTATTCACGCCCCAGGGGCGAAGGATCCAGTCCCCAGGCGATGCCGCCCCGGGCCTGTACGGCCCGGGCGAAGGCACAGTTGCCCGAGCCCACATCCAGAAGCCGCAGCCCCCGTACCGGCACCCGCCGCAAAAACGCCCGGTGGACCGGCGACAGGGGCAGCCGGATGCCGGCCTGCAGGTAGAGCAGCGGGATCCGGTAACTGTCCAGTTTCCAGGTTTCGTCCTGTTCCCGGGCGTAGTATTGGGCCTCTGGCGCCTGGAAGGGCCAGGCAAACCGGACATCGCACCGGGGACACCGATAGATCTCGTAGCCGTCCGTTTGGTCCACCCGTTCAAACCCGGTTTCGTGATGGCACACGGGGCAGCGCATCGTCCCGAAATTATAGCGCCCGTATAATCAAAACACCGGCAATGTTTCTACGGCCCACCACCTACAAACGCGTAACGGCGGTGCTTCTGGGTGCCCTGGCGGGCGACCTGGTGGGCGAGCTGATCCGCCGCCTGATTCCTTCGGGTACGGTCAAGGATGTGGTGCTCTACCCGGTTTCCTTTGGCTTCTCGCCCTTTACGCTGGACCTGGTGATCTTTAAAATCACGCTGGGCCTGACCATTTCCTTTAACCTCGTGGCTCTGCTTTTTGTGTTTTTGATGGTGTTCCTGCTGTGGAAATTCTGACATGAAAAACCGCATCTGGTACCCGATCCTGCTCCTGCTGCCGGCCCTGGTCATCCTCGGCACCTTCAAGTTTTACCCCATCCTTTCGGCGTTCCGCCTGTCCTTCTACGACTGGGGGATTTCCGGCGAAAAGGGCTTTGTGGGGCTGGAAAACTTCCGGGCCCTGTTCCAGGACCCCTTCTTCTGGCAGTCCCTGTTGAACACCCTGTGGTACACCGTGTTCACGGTGCCCCTGAGCATTGCGTTTTCCCTCTTTGTGGCGGCCCTCCTGAACCGGGGCATCAAGGCCCTGGGCCTATACCGCACCATCTACTTCCTGCCGGTGGTCACCTCCATTGTGGCGGTGTCGGTGGTGTGGAAATGGCTCTACGATCCCCAGCGGGGCCTGTTCAACTACCTGTTGATGCTGCTGCACCTGCACCCCCTGCAGTGGCTGGAGGAGCCGCGGGGTGTGTTTGAGATGCTCCTGGGGCACCCCCTGCCCACGGTGCTGAAGGGTCCGTCGCTGGCCCTGTTCTCCATTTCCCTGATGTCGGTGTGGAAGAGCATGGGCTACAACATCGTGATCTTTCTGGCGGGCCTGAAGAACATTCCGCAGGTGTACTACGAGGCCGCCCGGATCGACGGCGCCGGCCCCTGGCAAACCTTCCGGAACGTCACCGTGCCGCTGCTCTCGCCCACCACCTTCTATGTGACCATCATGACCACCATCGTGTCGCTCCAGGTGTT